>JAISGL010000178.1 GCA_031263125.1 Opitutaceae bacterium
GTTTTGCGTTGGGCGGATTTTCAGAGGATCAGCATCGCGTCGCCGTAGCTGAAAAAGCGGTATTCGGCGGCGATGGCTTCGGCGTAGATTTCGCGCATCCAGGCGATGCCGTCGGCGGCGCCGGGGGAGAGGAACGCCGAGACGAGGCAGAGGAGGGTGGAGCGGGGTTGGTGGAAATTGGTGATGAGGGCGTCGACCCCGGCAAAGGTGGCCGGCGGGTAAACGTAGAGGTCGGCCTCGGCGATGAAGGTTGACCCGGAAGGACAGCCGGAGTCGGGAAAACGGTCGGAGTCGGAAGACTGTTCGGAGCCGGAAGACTGGTCGGAGTCGGGAGATTGTTCGGAGTCGGGAGACTGTTCGGAGTCGGGAGACCGGTCGGAATCGGGAGATTGGCCGGAGTTGGGAGACTGGTCGGAGGCGGGAGACTGGTCGGAGTCGGGAAGCGGGCGGCCGCAGGGGTTTTTGCGGAAAAAATCCTCGATGGCGCGGACGCTTGTCGTGCCGACGGCGACGCGGCGGCCCGGCGGGGAACGGAGGGCGTGCCGGGTCGCGGCGGGGATTTCGTAGATTTCGCGGTGGATGGGGTGCTCCTCGATGGCCGTGGTTTCGATGGGTTTGAAGGTGCCGAGGCCGACGTGGAGCGTCATGTCGGCGGTGGCGACGCCGGCGGCGGCGAGGCGGGCGAGGAGTCCGGGCGTGAAATGGAGTCCGGCGGTGGGCG
The DNA here is from genome assembly GCA_031263125.1 of Opitutaceae bacterium. Taxonomy (GTDB): domain Bacteria; phylum Verrucomicrobiota; class Verrucomicrobiia; order Opitutales; family Opitutaceae; genus Ereboglobus. Next base: position 722 of record JAISGL010000178.1, read on the forward strand.
CGGCGACGGCGACCTGGCGGTCGCGCGCGGCGTAGACGGTCTGGTAGCGTTCGCGGTCGGCGGCGCGGACGGCAGGCGGGTCGTGCGCGGGGTCGCGGTTGATGTAAGGCGGGAGCGGGATGTCGCCGAGGCGGTTGGCGATGGCGGTGATGGATTCGTCGCCGGCGGTTTCGAAGCGGATGAGTCCGGCGCCCGCGGCGTTTTTTTCCAGAACGCGCCCGGTGAACCCGGCGCCGTGCGCGAAGGTGGCGCCGGCGGGGAGTTTTTTGCCGGGACGCAGGAGGCACCACCAGGTGTTTTTGCCGCGCGCGGGTTCGGGGCGGAGGAGAAAACATTCGACGGCGCCGCCGGTGGGGCGCCGTGCGCGGAGGCGCGCGGGGAGGACGGCGGCATTGTTGCGGAAGAGCGTGTCGGTGGGGCGGAGAAAACGCGGGAGGTCGGCGAAGGTGGTGTGCGTGAGTGTGTGCGCGGCGCGGTCGACGACGAGGAGGCGCGAGGCATCGCGTCGCGCGGCGGGCGTCTGCGCGATGAGGCGCGGCGGGAGTTGGTAGTCGAAGAGATCGGTGGAGAGCGGCACGGCGGAATTGCGGAGATGCGAAAATGCGGAATTGCGAAATGCGGAATGCGGAATGCGAAAATGCGAAAATGCGGAATGCGAAAATGCGGGATGCGGATTTCGGAATGCGGAGTGGATGGAGGCAAGCGGCAAAGATTTGCGGCGGAGATTTACAGGCGGAGATTTGCGAGCGGAGATTTGCGAGCGGAAATTTTGCGGGTGGAGATTTGCGGAGATTTGGGGCTTGCGCTTCGGGGCGGGGTGGGTTTCTTCGCAATCCTCGATTTTCGCGCCGAGCTAGCTCAGTTGGTAGAGCAATGCTTTCGTAAAGCATGGGTCGTCGGTTCAAGTCCGATGCTCGGCTCCATTTTCAAGACTCCCGCAATCACGCCCGCAATCACGCCGGTTGCGGGAGTTTTTTTTTACGGCGCGGGCGGTTCGTCGCTTTGCCGCGGCCCGTCAGTTATGCCAGCCTTTTTTTCTGCGCGGCCTGTTGTTCACGAAGTCGGAGACGTCGTCATGGCTGCCAATCAGGTAGATCGTCGCCGCGTCCGGCTCCATGAAAAAAACAATGCGCATGCCCAGCCCCAGCCGCGCTTCGTGAAACCCGTTGCTCAGCCGGCGAAGCCCCGTCCCCGAATGCTGGTGCGGCCCCGCGGCATACGCCTGGCGCAACACGTTTTTTATTGCCTCCCTTGTCTTGCCGTCCAGCCCGCGCCACGCCTTTTCCGCGGACGGGACAAGATAGATTTGCGGCCTAGGCGACACGGATGAGTTTCCCCTGCTTTTTGAGACGGCGGATTTCCGCCGCCGCCCTCTTTGTCGCCCGGTCAAGCTGTCCCGGCCCCGCCCCATATTCGCGACGGGCGTATTCGCCGCCCTCCAGCCGCGTCTCAAACGGGATGCCGCCAACCGTGATGATTTTCGCAAAATACATGTTGAGCGCCGTCGTCTTGTCTATGCCCAGCATGGAGAGGATGCGCGTTGCCTCCGCATCCTTTTCAGCGTCAACCCTGGCCCTTAAAAGCGTCGTGCTCATGATTGCTCAAATGTGCTCATCCGTGCCCGTGCCTGTCAAGCGGCCTTGCGGGTGCGGCCTGCCACCGCCCGGCTTGACCGCGTTGTTGTTCAGGGCACATTAAACGGAATCATGGCTTTCAAGACCATCACCATCAAGGAAAGCGCCTACAAGGCGTTGAATAAATTCAAGCAGCCCGGGGAGTCCTTCTCCGAGGTTATTGAACGCGAGTTCGAGCAGAAAATTCTTACACTTAAAGACCTCGCGGACTGGGCGCGGGCCAATTCGGGCAAAAAGCTCGGTCTTCGCCAGCGCAAGGACTCGCCCTATCGCGCCGGAAAATGAACACGCAACCCACCTACCTGCTGGACACCAGCTTCCTGATCGACCTGGCGGAGGAAACCGAGTCCGGCGATGAAGGGCCGGCACGCCGCGCGGCGGAAAAACTCGGCACGCGTGCCTATGTGTCGGCGGTGAGTGTCGCGGAGTTTCTGGAGGGGGTTGAGGATCGGGAGGCGGGCGCGCGTTTTTTGTCGGCGTTTCGCTTCCAGCCGCTCGGATGGGGTTCGGCGCAACGTTGCGCGCTCAACCAGTCGCGCAATCCGCGCCGCATGGGTGAAAACGACGCGTGGCAGGCGGCGCTCGCCATGACATCGGGGCATAAGTTGCTTGGGCATGATCATATCTTCGAACGGCGCGGCGGGCTGGATTATGTCGACCATCGGAAGTTCTGAAAGCAGGGAGCGGGCGGCGCGGGCGGGAGTCGGTGAGTGTCGATTTAAGTCGATTTAACTGATGTTACGCGACTGGCAGGATTTCGCCGGGCCTGACCTTGGGTCAGGCCACGCACGCGTGGGAGGCCACATTGGTACTTCGCGGCCTGACGCAAGGTCAGGCCCAGAAGTGTTCGGCAAGGAAAATGCTGCGGAGTATTTTTTTTGTTTTTTCACGCAGTTGGCTCCCTGCAGGGTGACGCGTCCCGGCTCGCGTGCGTGTCTTTCGTACATGCTTCGCGCACGCGCTGTGTTGGTTTCCAGCGCGCCCTTGCGCGGCGACTTAATTTTTTTTCAAACGGGGTGCGTAATATGCCACCTGCCTCGCCGTTTCTTCCGCGCTCGCGTAGCCAAGCATATAAAATTGGATCGCCTCCATCTGCCGGCGGTTGGGCTTTTGCTCGGTATAAAAGCTCAGCAGCACCGCGGCTATGAGCGCCAGATACACCTAGTATCCCATAACGCCTGATAATTCGCATACGTTCTTTTGAATATATCAGTTGGTAATATTCCTTGCTTTTTAGCGGTATCGCTCTGCCAAAATCCTGCCAGTCGCGTAACATCAGTTATGAATATATTGGTAATTCGAGGCGAATTATCACGCGTTATGGGATACTAGGTAATTCGCGGCCTGACGCAAGGTCAGGCCCTACGCGCGTGTAACGCAGTTATGAACGCATGCTAGAATAAAATTGAAAGGCCGGGCACTCGCTTAAACTCCTTCGTGTTGAACGTAGCCAAGGCATAGCCGTATGTGGTTGCTGTTGCGGCAATCATCATGTCATGCGCGCCGATACGTTCGCCGGCCTTTTCCAGCGTCGCCCAAATGTGCGCGTGCTCGCGCGCTATATCCTCAGTAAAATCCAATATTTCGATAATATCCAGCAAGGTCTCGACTGCGGCGGTCCTCACCTTTTTGCGGGCTGCGTCGGCTCGTTCGACGCCGTGCCATAATTCGGAGACTGTGACTGCGGACATGGCAAAGGGCGTGTCTGGATGCGCTTTGAAAAAGGCCGTGAGATCGAAGCGGCCGCGCTCGTAGGCGACCAGCAGGGTTGTGTCGATCAATATACCATTCATATGCGAATCAGAGGTCAAATTTGCTGACAGGCGGGGTGTTCAAAGCCTTGCGTCCGACTTCAATGTCGTCGGCAAAGCTCTTGCGCTCCTCCTCCGTCATGGGCGGCTGATTTTCAATCCATTTGAGGAGAGCGGCCCCCGTGCTGCGTCTGCGCGCCGGCAGGATGCGCGCAACGATTTTGTTGCCGCGTTTTAATGTCAGGATTTCCCTGTTGTATACAACGCGGTTTATCGTTTCCGAAAAATGCCGGCTGGCCTCGGTGACTGTAATATCTTTTGTTACCATAATGGATAATTAAAAAATCAGATTTCTGACGGCAGTCAAATCACAAAGTGAGGAAAAGCGCGCTCTCCTGCATGGCTGGATGACTCCAGCGACAAGCCAACCCGCGGCATGTTGAAAATCAACAATGCTCATCCTTGGATTGGCAGAATGCGCGGATTGGCTGATTGCGTTTGCAGGGGCGTCGCTTGCGACGCACCTGCGGGGCGGGCATGCTTTTGCTTGGAATACCCTAGAATTTATATTGCATGCCGGCGTAGAGCTGGCGGCCGGCGGTGTAGATGCCACCGGTGGCGGATGTGGTGGTGTTCACGTGTTCGTGGCGGTTCAGGATGTTCGTCACGCGCAACTGCACCGTGAGCGTGCCGGCGCGGTTTTTCACGACATCATAGTCCAGCGACATGTCCCAGAAGAAAATATTGTCGTATTTTTTGTTGGTAAAATAATAAACGCCCCGTCCCAGGGACGGGGTGGCGGTTTGATACACACCGCCCTGACTGGGATCGCGAGCGTCATTCAACGCATAGTATTTATTGTAGTTGGGGTCATCAGGCGACATGTCCGGGTCCTTGGTCGATTGCACAATGCCGTCGCCGCCTTTTTCAAAGCGGAGCCTGTTATACAGGCGGACACGCCCGCCCCAAAAACTTGCCATATCGGAGAATGCCACAACCAGCGGCGTGCTGAAATTTGTCGCTGGAAGATTGTCGGCGGGCACGAATTCGCCGTTATAAAAAACGTATAGGGGCGACCAATTGCCACCTTCCACGTTTTCTTCCATCACGTAATCCTGGCGGGAATTGCTTTCGGTTTTGGAATGGGTGAGCGAGAGAAGCAGGTTGTGCCGGCCAGCCCAGCCGAGGTCGGATGTTTTCTTTTTAATTTCAAACGTGACGCCGGAATAGTCGCTTTTCCCTGAATTAATGTACTCGCGGGTGAATTCCGGTGTGCCGGGTCTGGTGCGGATGATGTCGCGGTGCTTGCGGATGCCGCCGTCGAGGCGGAAGTCAAATCCCTTCCACGTGGTGGAGACACCGATGTTGAAGGCATCAGCATGAGGCGCCTTCAGGTTTCTGGTGCCGTAGGGCAGGGCAGTAACTTCCTGATAGGTTTCCCATTCCGCGTCGTAATTCGCGCGCCTTTGCCTTTCTTGAGTCCGGTTGTTGAAGAGGGCGTATTTGAAGGAAGACACCGGGTCCATTGTATAGCGTGCGGCACCGGCGAATATGTTCAACATGCCGTTGTTCAAAACGTCCGCGTTGAGCACAAGACGCGGCGACCATGCGGTCGTACCAAGGAATGACTCATGGTCAACGCGGATGCCGGGGATCACAGTGAAGCGTTCCACTTTGATTTTGTCCTCCGCGTAGGCGGCGATTGTGGTCTGGCTGACCGTTTTGTCCGACGCCCCGTAAAAGACGAGGTAGTTCAGCCACTGCTCACCGGTGATGACGCCGTCCTCTTTGTCGCCAGTGGAGCCGGGGTCCATACGGTTCGCCCCAGCCGGGCTGTTGGCGGCGAGCCACATAAACTGGAGGGAGTCTTCGGTTTCGCGCTGCATTCGGTCGGTTGAAAACTTGATGCCGGTCGTAATATTATTTCTTAAATATTTTGGGCCGAATTCCACAAACGCCAGTTTTGCGTTTGCCTCGAATGTCTTTTGGTGCATCTCGAAATCGCCCCAGTTGCCCTCGGCGACGGTTGTACTGGAGCCGCCCCAGTTGGCATAGGCGTTTGTGGCGCTGTTTGCCCATATGAACCATTTGTTTGTGGCGGAGTCGCGGGAGACCTCGTTGTTCTTATATGAAACATTGCCGGAAAGCGTGGCGAAAGGCATTTTCTTTTCGGCCTCGAACGTCACCTGCCAGCCGCCGCCCTTGCTGGTGAGAAGGCTGTCTTTTCGAGAAGAGGCGGCCCGCCATTCGCGCTCGTAGGGCGCGTAAGTGGTGGTGAGCGCCGCATAGAAGTCGCTGAGACCGTAAGTGGCGAGTTTGGCGAGAAGATTGCGGTTGATTGAATGATTTTTGAATTTGCTCGCGGGCGTAAACGAGTCCCATACAGGAATGGTTGAGCGAGTTTCCGTATATGAAAGAAGGCCGGCGATGTTTTTCGTGAGCGGACCTTCAACGCTTGCAAAGTAAGAGTATCTTTCAAAAAGCGGCTGGTGTGTGTTTGTGTCCGTCGTGAGATCGGAGGCGCGGCCCTCGGCGAATTTCTGGCTGGTCCAGGAATCGCGCGTGTAATTCGAGAATCCGAATGAGGCGTGGAAGCCGTCATTGCGCGGGTCGCGTATTTTGGCGTCGAACACGCCGCCCGTGAAGCTGCCGTATTCGACTGGCACGTTGTCGGTATATACGACAACGGAGCCAATCAAGTCCGGGTTGATGAAGAGGGCTTGGGCTTCGCCGCCGGGGGTGCCGTTGGGAGCGATGGTTGCGTCCAAGAAGCCGCTTTGCCCGAGGTAATTGTTGTTGCTGATGCCGTTTATCATGAAGTTGTTGTCATAATAATTGCCGCCGCGGATTGAGAAGCGCGGCGGGGTGATTTCGCCGCCCAGTTCGCTGCTGCGCGAATTGAGGTCGAACTGCACCTCGGAGTGCGCACGGAGGACTTCCTCAATCGAGCCGGTGGTGGAGGGCGTTATGTCTATTGTTTCTTTTTCAACGACAAATTTGCCGGGTTGCTCGTCCCTGGCTTCGACTGTCATGGAAATGACTTCCCTGCCGGTTGCGGTGGGCGCGAGTTGTTGCGCGGGCAGCGTTGCGGGGGCGGCGAGGAGCGCGAGCGCGGTGAGGGCAAGCGCGGCGGTGTTTATATTGCGGCGGGTGTGCCGCAGCATTGGATTGGATTTGAATGATACTATGGTTTTCATTGTTGGTTTGGAAGAAAATTATTCGTGGTTGTGCGTTTCAGGCGGCGCGGGAATTTGGAGGGATCATGGTGTGACAATATCCTAGAATGAATATTCGATGCCGGCGTAGAACTGGCGACCCATGGTGTAGACACCCCGTCCGGTGGAACTCATTGTCAGGTTGGACAGGTTTTTCCGGTCAAATACATTCAGGACTTCAAGGCGGAGGGTGAGCGTGCCGGCGCGGGTTTTCAGGACGTCGTATTCGAGGGAGAGATCGTAAAGGAAGGTGTCATTATAATTCCAATCGTAATATTTAAGATATTCAATGCCGTCGATTTCCTCGGAGCCGTCCTCGATCAATCCCGGGCCGCCTGTCTCATAACGCAGGGTGTTGCCTGTTCGCAGGCGTCCGTCGAGCAGGCGCGCGGTGTCATTGAGGACAAGCACCCAGGGGCTGTTGAAATTGTTCGCGGGCAGCGAGTCGGCGGGGACCAGGCTGTCATTGTATATGACGTAATCAGGTGAATAAAACGCCACCAGATCGCTTTCGTCAAACGTGGCGTAGAGGTCACGGGAATTGCTTTTGGTGGTGGACCGGGTGGCCGCAAAACCAAGCGCGTGCCTTCCCGCCCGGCCCAGTTCCAATGTCCGCTCGATGGCAAATGTCACGCCGCGGTAGTCCGTCCTGCCGGCGTTCGTGTATTCATTTTCATACTCGTAGTCGTCGTCGAATGAGAAATTCCATTTGGTGCGAATCTGGTCGCGGTGCGCGCGCCGGACGGCGTCGACCCGGACTACGGTGTGAACAGCGTCCAGACGGATGCCCGCGGTGACTTCATCCGCATAGGGTGGGGACAGTCCGCCAAACCAGTCGTAGGTCATGTCGGACGGTGTGATGCGCTGCCAAGGCCGGTCCCACCGTGTGCGCGCCTCGACATAAAAGCCCTCGGGATTATTAAGGGCCATTGATATGATTTGGGCGCCGTGATAACGGTTGTAACCGCCGTGGATGTTCAGGAGTCCGTTGTTAAATACATCGACATTGGCAAAAAATCTGGGGGAGAGGTCGGTGTTTCCGCTGATATCATCATGGGAAAGTCTCAGGCCGGGGCGCAGGGTGACGCGTTCAATTTCAATAAAGTCCTCGATAAAAAACGAGACCTGGGTGAATGTTAATTTTTTATTGGAGGGGGCGTAAACGGCCCGGCGGTTAAGCCATTGTTCCCCTGTGATGACTCCATTTTCCTTTTCGCCGGAGGCAGACGGGTCCAGTTGCGGGGCGTCGGGGGCGGGTATTGAACTTGAGGTGCTCCAATTATAGCTTTTCGCGCCGCCCATCCACCGTCTGTAATCAACGCCCGCAAGCTCTCCGCCGAGTTTGATGGTGTTTTTCAGGGGACCGACGGCGAAGGGATTCAGGGTCATGACGGATTTGATGCCGTATTCCCTTTTATCCTGAACATAATCCCCGAAAGTGCCCTCCATGCTATAGACGCCGTCACCCCAGTTTGCATAGCCGTCCGGGACGGTGGTCCATGAGATGGAGTCTGAATTTGAACCGTAGCGGGAGGCTTCGTTTTTATTAAACGAGAGGATGTTTTTCCATTCCCCGAATGAGAATGTGTTTTTTGTATCAAGCATGAAGGAATAACCGCCGCCCTTGATGCTGAAATCGCTGTTCTTGCGTATGGCGGTGAAATATTCCGCTTCGTAGGGGGCCGCGAGGATGGTGAACGCGGCCTCGAATGACTCCAGTCCGCGGGTGGCGAATTGCAGCATGATATTCTGGTTTTTTCTTCCGGTGTCATGTTCGGATGGATTTATTGATGTGTCATACAGGGGAATGATGGAGCGGTGTTCGGAATAGGCGATCAGTGCGCCGAGGCGCGGCGTGAGCGGGCCTTCGAGGGACGCGGAAAAATCGTGCCGGGCAAACCGGGGCTGGCGCGTGGCGCTGGTGGAGCGGCTGGGATCGACATTGCCGGCGAGGTTGTAATGCTGCCGCGCCCAGGCGTCCTGCGTGTGGCGATATTTCACCCGTCCGTGAAGGCCGTCCGCGCTGGGGCGCCGGATCGTGGCGTCGACGACACCGCCAAGGAACGCGCCGTATTCAGCAGGGACATTGGATGTGTATATGGTGAGCGAGCCGATCAAATCTTCATTCAGGAAGAGGGACTGGGAGTCGCTGGCGGGGGCGAGGGTGGCGCCGTCGCCGGGGTGCGCTTCGTATCCAGAGGGGTTGATATTATTATTATTGCCGATGCCGTTTATCATGAAGTTGTTTTCATAATGACGCGCGCCGTGGATTGATATTTTGGGCGGTGTGATGTCGCCGCCCATCATGCTGTTGCGGGAGGCGAGGTCGAACTGCACGTCGGGTTTTATGCGCAGGGCGTCGGTGATGCTTCCGGTCGTGGAGGGCGCCATGTTGATGTCGGCTCCGGGCAGGATTGTTTTGCCGGGTTGATCGGTTTTGGCCTCGACGGTGACGGAGATTATATCTTTGGCGGTGGTGTCGCTTGATGTGGCGGGCGTTGCGGTGGGCGCTGGTTGTTGCGCGGGCAGGGGCGCGGGCGCGGCAAGCAGGGTGAACGCGGCGAGGGCAAGCGCGGCGGTGTTTATTATATCGCGGCGATTGAGGCGATTGCGGCGATTGAGGCGCAGTCTCAATTTGGTTTTGGATAATATCATGGCTTTTATTGATGGTTTGGTGGTTTGGGAGATAATTATACGCGGGCCGTGTTTTAATCGGCGCGGGGGAGAAGGAGGGCGGGGATGAAGGCGCAGAGGCCGCAGAGGGCGATGGCGAGCAGTTCGGGGATGTGTATTAAAAATCGGGATTTGGGCAGGTTGGTGGCGGGCAGATCGGTAGCTTGCAGGTTGGTGGCGGGCGCGGCGGCGGCGGGCGGGTTGGCGGCGGGGGCCACGGTGGCGGCGCGGTCCTGCGCGGGGGCTTTGGGTTTGCGGGCGCGCTTGAATAATATGAATGTGTATATAATGAGGAGCGCGGCGTTGAGGGCGAGGGCGGAGGCGGCGCCGAGTTGGGTGTGGAAATTATAATAGGAGGAGCTGGTGTCATTGAGCCACCAGGTGAAGGGGAAGAGGATGGCGGCGATTTTGGCGGCGGGTTTTTGGCCGGGGCTTGGGAATGTTTCCTCGTAGCGGTTGACGGGGGCGTAGTTTCGGTCGAGGGCGACGGCTTCGAATTTGTCCTGGCCTTGCACGAGGATGAGGCGGTTGAGGATGCTGCCGCGGACGGTGAGCGAGGTGGCGGCGGGGTCGTAGGTGGTGACGGGGAGTTTGCGAAGGGTGTGGTTTTTGCCGGTGGAGAGCCAGGGGTGTCCGTCGGTGTCGATGATGAGGGCGTGGATTTCGCGGGTTTCCAGTTCGTCGACGATGATGTGTTTCGGGCGGAGTGCGCGCCAGGCGGCGGGGTCGTCGGAGAGGGTTTCGAGGGGATCGAGGATGGGCGCGCCAAGGGCCTGGCGGAGGAGGAAGGTCTGGCCGTGTGCGTCGGCGATGTAGATGCCTTCGTCGTAGGGTTTGTGCGTGCTGGGGTTGGAGCCGAGGGCGGTGAGGGGGAAGGCGAATTTTTTGGCGGCGAAGGCTTCGGTGAAGAGGGCGCTTTTTTCGGGGAGGATTTTGTTGGTTTTTGAGTCGATGAACTCGATGCGGCCGTCGTCGCGGATGCGCATGTAGTCGGAGGGCATTTCGAGGCGGGCGCGTCCGTCGGCGGTTTCAAAGACGGTGTGGAGCGCGATGCCGGGGGCGTCGAGTTCGGCGGGGCGGATGCGGTAGGAAAACATTTCGCGGCGGATGGCGGAGAGGGTGACGGGGGAGCCGTTGATTTCCGCGGGCATGGAGCCGTTTTTTTCGAGCTGCATGTAGAAGATGTGGGGGAGCATTTGCTCGTAGGCGTCGCGTTCGTATTCGCGGCCGGCGGTGTCGGTGTAGCGGAGTTTGACGTCGCGGGTGGTGGTGTTGAAGTCGTAGCGGAGGATGAGGAAGTCGCGCGCGGTGTCGCTGTAATGGACGAGGATGGAGGGGGCGCGCCGGGCGGTGAGCACGCGCCACGCGATGGGGAGATAATACGCGAGGAGGAGCGTGGACGAGAGGAGGAGGAAGATGCGGGCGGCGTGTTTCATCGGAGGCCTTTGCGGAAACGGTAGCTTGAATAGAGGGGGACGAGGGCGAGGGCGAATGTCCAGAGGGCGAGCGGGGCGAGGATGCGTTCGTAGGTGTCGTAGGCGTTTTCCATCATGAAGAGGCGCAGGCCGCCGGTGGCGAGGAGGAGGTAGAGCACGCGGTGGCGCCAGTTGGTTTCGAGGAGGATGGCGGCGGTGGCGAAGTAGGCTCCGTAGCCAACGAGGATGGGGGGCGTGAGCACGGTGAGGATGTTGTGGAGGTATTCGGCGGGGAAATAACAGATGCCGGAGATCGTGAAGAGCGCGACGGCGGGGATGAGCGCGGCGGTGAGGAGCGCGGCGCCGATGGCGAGGTGGAGCGCGATGGCGCGGGTTTCGCCGAGGGGGAGGTGCAGGACGAGGCGGATGCGGTGCGCCTGCACTTCAGGCAAATATTGGAGGAGGCCGAGGACGAGGCCGAGGGTGAGCGGCGCGTATTGGTAGGCGCGGAAATAGAGCCACGCTTTTGTCATCCAGGCGTTCCAGACGTCGAGCGGGTCGTTGATTGTATAAACGTAGCGGAGTTTGAAAAAGAGGAAGATGGCGAAGGCGGCGCCGCCGACGAGCAGGAGCGTCCACGCGAGGCGGAGTTTGAGCCATTCTTTGTAGAGGAGGGATGTGGGCATTGAATATTTATCGTGTAATTTTCAAATAAATCCGAAAAACAAACTTGGGTTCGGGCCAATTTCCAAGCCTCCATCAGCTGTTACCGAAATTCCATTCTATAGAGAAACGGTAAAATGCCTCGTAAGGGTCACAGGCAATTACCGTATCGGCCTCGCTTACACTTATGTTGTCAATGAAAGAGGAAACATTGTCTCCATTGTCCAATTTATCAAGCCATGTGATAAGGCGCTCGTCGGAAGCCACCGCCTGGCAGAGTCCATGCTGGGTATATTTATCCTTATCGACATAAAGCGTGCAAGAATCGTTGCCATTCCCCGATGTTTCCGACGTGGGAGCGGGATTGAAGTATTCATCTCCTGATGACAAAGGATATGGTTCTAAAAATGATAATTTCAAAAAGCCCTTAGCGACAGGAACACTAAAATTCAACGTAGTCCCGTAAACGGACACATTCACCTGATAGCGAAGAGACCCTGTCGTATCCACGGTAGTGTTCCAATCAACTGAAACGGTGTAAGTCAAAGTTGTGCTGGTTGAAAAACCAGCGCTCCCGCCGATTGTGACAACGCCTGTTCCGAGACTTGCAGAGAAATCCCCACTGCTTGTTTTTGTTAATGTATAAGACCATGCGACAGACCCCTGCGTATGATTTCCAATAGGTTGTCCAGTTGCCGCATTAATGCCGTTATAAGTTGCCGTCGCAGGTATTTTTTCATTGAAAAAATTATTTATCACAGGATTATTTTGCCATGTTGCATAGTTGCCATAGACGGTTTTGGCAATGTCACTGCTCAGCTGCACGGTGATTTCGGGCTGAACGAGATCTCCCGTCCCGTCCGAATGAACAAAGATGCTCATATAGGCAACGGAAACAAGCATCGTCATTATAATTTTGTTATGATTCATAGTGTTTTAGTTGTTGTTAATCAGTGGAGTGAGAGCTAAAAAGTATTCGTATCCATGCAGAGAGTCCTTCCGAAGCTGGCTCTTCAGGACACTCTCTCCATTGCCGTAATCGGTGATGATGGTATATTTGTGGTTTATCTCAAAGAAACCCTCGCTCTGGTTATTCGTGATGGTAAGTGTTTGCTCGCCGGAACCCCAGAATTGGTTTTCTTTATTGATTTCCCGCAACAGGTATTGTCCCAACGGGCTTTTCTGCTCTGCCAAGCCGATCTGTGCGCAAATTTCATTCATTGCATTTTCCCGCATTTGCACACCCTCCGGGTAGGCAGGAATGCCGATCTGATATTCGTCTTCGTTTATTTTTGAGATCGTGGCGATAGCCACCTCGTGCAAAAGTCGCTCCCGGATTGAGTCGGCATAAACACGCCGGACTTCAGACAGTTTTTCATCGGAGAGTGTTGTACTTCGCAGCAATTGGAAAAGAAGCGAATTGACACCATTAAATTCCTGTTTGTCAAACGACACATCGAAAGGCAATTGTCGGCGTGTTTTTTTGGAAATCAGCCGAGAATCTTGCAATTTTCCAGGGATGGAGGTTTCGCCTGTTTTTCTATCGGTGGAAGCAACGAGATTTTGCGCAGGTGGGTTGGTTGATATTACCGCCACTGGTGAATGTGTTTTTGTTGATAAAACAAAATACAGGGCCAATCCGAATATGGCGAAGACGTATACCACGATTAATTTTGTGGTTTTTTTATTATTAAATTTGTGTTTTTCTGTGTCCATTTGTAGTTAAATTAGTTGCTTTTTAGTATTTGCCGGTGAGGGCGATGAAGGTGTCTTCGAGGGTGAGGGGGGCGGGGCGGAGGGTTTCGGCGGGGATGTTTTTGGCGGCGAGCCAGGCGCGGGCGGTGTGCTCTTCGAGGAAGCCATAAAGGGCGCTTTGCTTTTCGCCGCGTTCGAGGTGGATGCCGGCCGGCTCGTCGTGGATGTCGGCGATGGCGGGGAAGCCGGTGACGGCGGGGGTGGTCGCAAATGTGTATTTGCGGAAATCGGCGCGGAGGCGGGCGGTTTCGGTGTCTATCAAAACGCGGCCGTTCTGGTAGATTATACAGTCGTCGATGAGGTTTTCGAGGTCTTGTATAATGTGCGAGGTGAGGAGGATGCTGCGTTTGCCGTCGGCTGCGTAGTCGCGGATGACTTCTATAAAGAGGCGGCGGTAACCGGGGTCGAGGCCCATGGAGTAGTCGTCGAATATTATGAGGTCGGGGTTTTGCGCGAGGATGAGGCCGAGGGCGACTTGCGAGCGTTGTCCGCAGGACATGGTGGCGATGCGCTGGCGCGGGGTGATGTCGAGCTTGGACATCAGGTGATAATAAATGGCGGGGTTCCAGTGCGGGTAGAAGCGGGAATAGAATTTTTCGATTTGGTGTATATTAAAGAAGCCGTATTGGATGTGGCCTTCGATGAGGTAGCCGATGCGGGATTTGACGGCGGGGGTGAGCCGGCGGGAGTCCTCGCCGAGGAGGAGGCAGCGGCCGGAGCGCGGGGTGAGGAAAGAGTTGAGGATGTTTATGGTGGTGGTTTTGCCGGCGCCGTTGCGTCCGAGGAGGCCGCAGATGCGTCCAGGCTGGAGCGTCCACGAGACGTCGAGCAGGGCGGGTTTGTCGCCGTAGTAGTGGGTGAGGTGGTCGCATTCGATGACGGGCATGGAGGAAAGGGCTGAAGGACTGAAGGGCTGAAGGGCTGAAAGGGCGGGAGGGCGGGAGGGCGGGAGGGCGGAGGGTGGATTTTATTTAAGAATGGAGGGCAGGGGGGGCTATGCCGCGATGGGACAATCGTGATATTTGTGAGAATCGCGGGAATTGAAACGGCAATGCCGTTTGCTAATCAAGCCCGTGGTTGCGACGACGTCGCTACCTCGGGTTAGCAAACCAAAAACAGGCCGCAACCCCAACGGGGGTGCCTTGCTTGCCGGTGCGACGTGGGCAATAGGCAACCCCGTTGGGGTTGTGTGATTATTATCGGATTTCCCAAGGCAGGCGATGTTGTCGCCAGCCTTGGGCTGTACTAGGGAACGGCGTTGCCGTTCAATGCGAATATCTGCAATATAGCGGGTGATGGTGTCGTGCGGTGTGTGCATTTGGTATCGGGGTTTTTTTATGGATTCAGATATACGATGATGGCGGGGATTATTATTCCGGCGGCGGCGAGGAGGCCGCCGCGGCGGGTGAGGCCGTGTTTGCCGCGCAGGAGGAAGAGGCCCGTCACGGCGAGGAGGAGGAGCGCGATGGCGTAGGTGTCGGCGAACCAGCGCCAGGCACGTCCGGGGTTGAGGTGGAGTTTGTTGAAGGTGGCGAGGAGGGGGCGGCGGTGGAGGAGTTCGATGTCGAGCGTGGCGTCGGCGCGGTTGAGCGTGGCGGCACCGTTGTCGAGGAAGATGCGGACGTGGCGGTCGTCGGGCGCATAGTGTTTTTTATAACGGGAGTGTACGTTCGCGGCGGAGAGGAGCGCGAGGGCGGTGTCCTTGGTGAGCGGGGTTTGCGCGGCGATTTCGGGCGTGGTCGTGTGGGTGCGTTTTTCGACGCTGTAGTTCGGGTTCCAGTCGGCGCGGTGGTTCATGGCGAGGCCGGAGATGGCGTAGATGCAGGTGACGCCAAAAAAGAAATAGCCGAGGTCGCGGTGCAGGGCGCGGAGGATGGCACGCCAGCGGGCCGGGCGTTGCGGGGGCGCGCCGGGCGTGGGTGTGGGCGAGGGTAGGGGTGAGGGGGAGGGAGAGGATGAGGGTTGGGCGGTGCTCAATGGTGCTGGGCTTCGCGGGAAGGCGACTTAAGTCGATGGAAGTCGATGGAAGTCGGAGGGAGGCGGGAGGCGGTGGGATGTGGTGGGAGGAGGTGGGAGGCGGGAGGTGGGAGGCGGGAGGCGGTGTGCCGGGGGGGAGGTGGTGTGCCGGGGGAAGCCGGATTTAGGCGGGTGGTGGTTGAGCGGGTGGTAGGTGAGCGGGTGATGGTTGAGCGGGTGATGGTTGAGCGGGTGGTAGGTGAGCAGGTGGTGGTGGTGGCGGGGTTTATTGGGCGGCTTTTTCCCAAGACTGGCCTTCGAAGGTGTAGGAGGCGAGGTAGCCTTTTTTGCTTTTGGCCAAAAGCTCGCGGTACTTGGCGATGCGGGCGAGCTGGGTTTCCCTGGCTTTGGCGACTTGGGCGGGGTCGGCGGGTTTTTGCTTTTCGGGGCAGTCGGCGCAGTCGTCGCCGCCTTTGGCGTGGTCGTGGCCTTCGCCGTGGGTGTGGCTGTGGGCTTCGGCGGGCGACGGGTTCTTGATTTCCTTTTCGTGTTCGTCGAGGTCGGCGGCGGTGATGCGGTTTTCGTGGAGGATGCCGGTCACGCGGAGGGTGTCGCCTTGGAGGTCGGGCGCGAATCTCGGCATGCTTTTGCCTTGGGTGACGAGGAGGATGGTTTTGGACTGGCCGTCGGCGTCGGTGAGTTGCGCTTTGCAGCCCATGTGCGGGCAGACCCAGGTGGCCATGCCTTCGATGGTGACTTGCTTGCCGACATTGGCTTCGACGGCGGAAAAGAGTTCGGTGACTTTGAGCGGCTGGGCGGCTTGGGTGGCCGGAATGAAGGCCGCGATGAGGACGAGGGCGGCGAGGAGTTTGAATCGTGTGTGTGTGTGTTGCATGGTTTGAAAAATGAGATCAGGACGCAGTTTTTTGTCGCAATCGGGGATTTTTCATGCGGTATTGGGAGCCAATCTCAATCTCAAAATTAATGGGTCTTGGTCTCAATTTTTGGTATTATTTATAAATGAACGTGTTAGGTGGCAATAAAATTTCGCATTCGGGCGAGACGAAATCTCAAAATTCTTTTGAGATAGTGGGTGCTGTTTCGGTTGCGGGGCGTGAGATTGGGGGAATTGCGGGGCGTGAGATTGGAGGAAAAGTGGAGCGCGGCGGCGTGGGCGGGGCGGTGCGCGGCAGCGTGGGTGGAGTGGTACGCGGCAGCGTGGGTGGAGTGGTGCGCGGCAGTGTGGGTGGAGTGGTGCGTGCGAGGGCGACGGAGCGGGTGGCGGCTG
>JAISGL010000209.1 GCA_031263125.1 Opitutaceae bacterium
TTTTTGCGATTCAGGACTTTTGTCCTCCCTGTCATTACGCACTCATTACATTACACGTTTTACACATTACACACTCAGACTCCGCGCTCACTTTCGCGCTCTCGCGCTCACACTCACGCTCACACCCACGCTCACTCTCGCGCTCACACCCACCCACTTTTCCTTCTCGCAACATCATGGATTTAATCGTCAACGGCGGCAAACCGCTCTCCGGCGCCATCACCCCCTCGGGCAACAAAAACTCCGCGCTCCCCATCGTCTGCGCCACGCTCCTCACCGACGAACCGGTCACGCTCCACAATGTCCCCGACATCACCGACATTGCCAAAATCGTCGCCTTCATGACACGCCAAGGCTCCCGCGTCGACTGGGACAAAGCCGCCGGCATCATGCGCCTCGACCACGGCGCGTTCAAAAACGAACTCGTCAACCACGAGCTACCGCAGGACATGCGCTCCACCGTCCTCCTTTACCCCGCCCTCCTGCGCCGCGTGAAAAAAATCGTCATCTCCGCCAACGCCACCGGCTGCTCGCTCGGCGTGCGTGAAATCGACCCCCATCTCGAAATCCTTGAAAAACTCGGCGCCGTCATCGACGGCGGCGAACCGCTCGTCATCGCGCTCCCCGGTGTTTTTCATTCCGCGCGCCACTGGTGCGACTACATGTCCGTCACCGTCACGGAAAACTTCCTCATGGCCGCCGCGCTCGCCGATGGCGAATCCACCCTCATCAATGCCGCCAGCGAACCCCACGTGCAGGACCTCTGCGCCGCCCTCACTCAAATGGGCGCGCACATCGAAGGCGCCGGCACGAGCATGCTCCGCGTGCGCGGCGTGAAAAAACTCAAAGGTTGCGACGCGCATATATCGGGCGACTATCACGAAATCGTCACCTTCCTCGCCCTCGGCGCGATCACCGGCGGCGAAATTCGCGTCGAAAAATCGCTTCCGCAACACTTCGACCTCATCACGCGCGCCTTCGCCAAACTCGGTGTCACCATCGAACACGAAGGCGCCGCCGCCCTCGTCCGCCGCAACCAGCCGCTCGTCATCGAGGAACCCTACACGAGCAACCTCCTCACCAAAATCGAAGCCGCGCCCTGGCCGTATTTCCCGGTTGATCTTCTCCCGCTCATGATCGCGCTCGCCACACGCGCGCGCGGCACGGTCCACTTCTGGAACAAAGTCTACGAAAACGGATTTTCGTGGATACCCGAACTCGCGAAATTCGGCGCGCACGTCCTCGTCAGCGACCCGCACCGCATCACGCTCTTTGGCGACAAGCCGCTCCGCCCCGCCGTGGTGGATGCGCCCTACATCATCCGCGCCACCATCGCGCTCTACATGGTCGCCGCAAGCATTCCCGGAAAAAGCGTCGTGAAAAATGCCGACACCATCCGCCGCGCCCACCCGCGCTTCGTCGAAAATCTCCAGTCCCTCGGCGCCGAGGTGGCGTGGAAGTGATTCCAATGCGCGTTCAAGTTGAGCCGAAACAATCATGCCTGCCATGCAAAGGCGTCGCTTGCGGTGTCGGTGCCTTGGTATACCGACGTATTAATTACGTAACATCAGTTACGTAATATAATGACGGCTTGGTTTACGGTAGAGCAGGCAGTAGTGGCAGGAAGTGGTTCAACCTGTCGCTCCCGCCGGGTACGAACGAATGTGGAGGAAGTCGTGGCAAGGGATACGGAAGAGTGATGCGAGTGATGCGAGTAAACGATGCGGGAGAGCCGCGAAGCGGTTCAAGATGAATAACCGTGGGTGAGGAGCAACGCGACGCAACCCACGGTAAGAGCATACGGCACATACGTCCCTGAAAGGGGCGAACTGATTGTCGCGCAGGGATGTTCGCCAGTTCGCCCCTTTCAGGGACGTGTGTGCTGCTGTCCATTCCGTGGGTTCCGGCGCGATGCGCCTCCACCCACGGTTATTCGTATTGAGTCCCTTCGGGACTCTCCTGCATCGCTCTCCTGCATCGTTTGCCACGACTCCCACCACATTCGTTCGCACCCGCTCCCGCCCGCTCTATCATTCCGGCAGCCAAACCGCGCCACCCACGCAAATCCCACCCACGCAAATCCCGTCCCGCGCAAACCCTACCGGTACAATGCCGTGACCGGTGTGGTCGTGAGCACATTGTACTGGCGCACGGCGAGCCGCCACCAATCCGCCAGCTCATCCGCTGGGCGGCGCCACAATTCGCGGTGAAGCCATATCATGGACTCCGCGTCGTAGAGCAGGCCCATCTTTTCCTTCGGCGTCAGCGTCTCCGGGCCGTCCCGCAGGAGGCGGTTGCGCAACCGGGCAAAATGTTCGCGCGCCTCCTCGCTGCCCGTTTCCTTTTGCCGCAACAGCGAGACGTGCACCGCGTTCACGTACGGATCGAGCACGGCCTGCAACAGGCCGTAGTCGGCGCGCAGCGTTTCGAGCGGGCGCATGTGCTTGTAACACTCTTCGAGATTCCGGTGCAGCCGGTGCAATTCGTGCGGCGGCCGCGTCTCCTCTGGCGTGAGAAACAACCCCGCCTCGGCGGCGGCACGCCCGAGTCGCAATTTGCCCAGCCCGATCGAAATCGGAATCGAAAACACCATCCCCGCGAGCACCGGCGAGAGCCACCAGAAAAACGCGGGCCGGATGATGAACGCCGACACACCCCACACCACTCCGATGACGATGTGCGGCGCGTGCGTGATGATCGCCTCGCGCCAGTCCGTGCTGTCACCTCCCGCGCCGCCGCCGCGATTTTGCGTGACCCACGAGACACCCTGCCCGAGCAGCGTGTAGACGACGAACTTGCTGTGAAAAAGCATGTTGATCGGCGCCAAAAACACGGAAATCACCATTTCGGAAAACGCGCTTGCGACGAGCCGTTTCGCGCCCCCGAACACCGCCGCGGTGTCGCGCCTTTGCAGTGTCCGGAACACACTGAGCAACTTTGGCAAAAACAGCATCGCCATCGTGAGCGCAAACAGCGCGAGCGCCTCCGGCACGTGAAGCGTGTAACCAAACAGCGACGCGTCCGCGTAACCCGCCGCGACCTCCGCCGTCCCCGCGACCCCCGCCGGCGTTTCCGCCGCGACTCCCGCGACTCCCGCGACCCCCGCGACCTCCGCCGCCCCCGCCGGCATTTCCGCCGCGACCCGCCCGCCCCGCTGCACCGCGTCGAGCACTTGCACGGTGCCCAGAATCATGAAAAGCAGCCAGAGCGGCGACGACGCGTAGGCCATCACGCCCATGAACAAATGGAAACGATTGGGGCCGCGAAACCCCTTCGCCAGCAGCAGCCAGCTATGCTGCATGTTGCCCTGGCACCAGCGGCGGTCGCGCTTCGCGCTGTCGATCAACGTCGGCGGACCTTCCTCGTAAGTGCCCTCGATGCCGCCCGCGAGCCACACCTGCCAGCCCGCCTTGCGCATGAGCGCGGCCTCCACGAAATCGTGCGACAGGATGCGCCCGCCAAACGGCTCGCTGCCCGGCAACTCCGGCAGCGCGCAATGCTCCATGAACGGCTGCACGCGGATGACGGCGTTGTGCCCCCAGTAATTCCCCGCGTCCTGCTGCCAGCAGTTAAGCCCCGCGAGAAACAGCGGGCTGTACAGCCGGTTCGCGAACTGCTGCACCCGCGCGAACAAAGTCTCGCCATTCACGAGGCGCGGCGCGGTCTGGATGATGCCCGCGCCGGGATTTTTTTCCATCATCGCGACGAGCTTCACGAGCGCGTCGCCCGTCATGATGCTGTCCGCGTCGAGCACGACCATGTAACGGTAACTCCTGCCCCACCGGCGCAAAAAGTCGGCCACGTTGCCCGCCTTCTTGTTGATTTGCTGCCGGCGTTTGCGATAAAAAATTTTCCCGAAACCGCCGACCTGCTTGCACAGCTCCACCCACGCGACCTCCTCCTGAATCCACTGGTTCGGCTGGTTCGAATCGCTGAGGATGAAAAAATCAAAATGCCCGAGCCGCCCCGTCTCCTGCAACGAACGGTACACCACGCGCAACCCCTCGAAAACGCGGCTCACGTCCTCGTTGAACACCGGCATGACCACCGCTGTGCCCGCCATCCGCAACGGCTCGCCCGGCGCGAGCGTGTTGATGATCTGCCTGCGATCCCCGCTCCGGCGCGAAACAAAAAAACCGAGCAGCGCCGTCACGAATCCCGTGGCGATTTGCGAAAACAAAATCACGAACAGCGCGATCACCATCCAGTCCAGCGGGCCGAGCCGCCCGTCGGCGCGCCAGAGCAAATCCGCCATGAACCAGGTCGCCAGGCTCGTAAGCGCAAAGATGAGTGAGAAAAACACACGCCGCCGCCACGCGATTTTTCCCGGATCATTCAGTTCGAGTGGAGTTATGGTCATGGGAAAAAAAACGTCTTCACCGCGTGAACCAGAAAATCGCCCCGAGCGTCGCCATGAAGACCACCCAGAGCGCGAGCGTTTTCAAAACCGGCCAGCGCTCGAAACGCTCCAGCGTTTCACCCGCCGCCCCGGTGATCACACCCAGGTCAATCGGGCGCGGCACCATGCTCGACACCGTCATGTCAGGCCCCGCCTCAATCGAACTCGCGCGCATCGCCGCGACGAATTCCCCCGGAATCGCGTCCGGGTCCAAAAACGAATACGGCCACCTGGTCGCGCCATCCGTGAGCAGCAGCGAGACACGCCCGGTCGCCGCGAGCCGCTCGCCGGACACGCCGTCGCCCGCGAGCACGACGCTGAACCACCGGTCCATCCACGCCTCCGTCTCCTCGGCGGCGAGCGTCGTCGGGTCAAGCGAAGGATGCAGGGCGTGCCGGTGCGCGGCGCGCTCAAGGATCGCCTGAATCAACCGGCTCTGTTGCAAACGCGAGTGGATGCGATGCGCGCGCAGATAATCCTCGACGCGCACATACGCGTCGTTCCACGCCCCGACCGTGCCGGTGCGCGGACGAAAAAAGCCCTCCGGCGCCGCCGGGTTCATTGCGTCGCCGGATTCCACAGGTAACTCCAGGTTTCGGAGAGCGCCTCCTGGCGGTCATTCCGCAAAAAGCACCTCAATTCGACCGGCCTGCCGGAGCCGTCGGGCCTGATGGCAAACGCGGCGCGCCACGTGTTGTTGAAAGGATTTTTTTCCGCGCTCGCATGCACAAGCGCCGCGCCATCGCCCGCGGTGGCGACAGCCGTGACCTTTGCGCCGGCCGGCAACGCCGCCAGCGCGTCGCCCGCGTAATCGACCCAAAAACGCTGAAGCTCCCTCTCGTGCGTGAACGTTTTCCCCTGCCGCGTGGACACGACGACGCCGGTCGCCGGCACGGGCGTGTCCGCCGCGGGCCTCAAATACCAGTGCATGCGATAACGCACCCTGAACGCCCCGCCCTCGGGCGGCGGCGAGGCGGGCGTCCAGAACGCGACGATGTTGTCGTTGGTCTCGTCGGGCGTGGGCAATTCCACGAGCCGCACCTCTCCCCTCCCCCAGTCGCCGGACGGCTCCACCCACACGCTCGGACGCAAATGATACGCCGCCTCGATGTCCTGGTAATCCGCGAAATCGCGCGCCCGCTGGATGAGTCCGAAACCGCGCGGATTTTCATCCGAAAAACTCGCCACGCTCACCGCGCGCGGATTGTCGAGCGGACGCCACAACCACTCGCCCCTGCCGGTGTGCAACGACAGGCCGTCGGAATCATGCACACCGGGACGCAAATCCTCCGGCCGCACCGCGCTCGATTTCCCGAACCAAAACATGCTCGTGAGCGGCGCCAGCCCGAAAACCGGCCCCACGCCCGCGCCTTCGCCCGCGCCAGCGTCTTCGCCCACGCCAGCGTCCGCACCTTCGCCCGCACCGACGCCCGCGCCCGCGCCCTCGCCCGCGCCCGACTTCGCGGGCCGGCGGTGGAGGACGGCGTCCACGTCGATGACGGTGGTGTCTCCCGGTGTGATTAAAAATTGATACGCGCCAGTCACGCCCGGGCTGTCCATGAGCGCCCACACGCGCAGGCTCCTCGCGTCCGGCGCGGGCCGCTCCACCCAAAATTCCTCGAACACGGGAAACTCCTCGCCGCCCGCCCCTGCGGTGTTGAGCGCGAGACCGCGCGCAGAGAGACCGTAACGGGAGCCTTTTGCGAGCGCGCGAAAATAACTCGCGCCCTGAAACACAATCAAATCGTCCCACGTGCCGCGCGCATTGAGCTGGTTGTGAACGCGCAGTCCGCTGAACCCCATGTCGGCGGGAAACACCTCGCCCGCGAGATGTTTTTCAACGGCGCGGTAGTTGAACGTTTGTGACGAAAACGGAATCTCCCGCGCCCTGCCCCCGACGACTTCATTGACGCGCACCGTGCGCGACTGGATGAAGCCGGGATGAAAAAATTGCAGACGAAACGGCGCATCGTCGCGGGACCACCACGCCTCGCCGGCCCTGTATTCGATTTCCCGATACTGGTCGTAAGTGAGTCTGCGGAGCGCCTCTGGCACGCGTCCGGGCCGCTCCACGTAAGGTTTCGCGGCAAGCGCGGCGGCGCGCGCTTGGAGTGTCGCGAAGTCAAACGCCCCCTGCGCGACCAATGGCAACGCGCACACCAGACCCGCGAAAACCAGCACGGTTTTCAAAGCGCGCCCAATCGCGTGATGATTGATTTGCATGGACATAATCACAGGAGATCGGACAGAGCGCGCGCGGTCAAAAAAGTTCCGCGCGTGAGGGTATTTCTCAAAAAAACGTCACAAGCAAAAAACCATTTCCCGCGCACCATTCAGCGCGCCGTCCCGCAAGCAGACAAAATCGAAACCGGACAAACGGGGACAAGGGGGCAGATTAAAGACAAATAGGACAAATAATAACTGATATTACGCAGCCGGCAGATTTCGTAGGGCCTGACCTTGTGTCAGGCCGCGCATGCGTGGGAGGCCACACAGGTAATTCGCGGCCTGACACAAGGTCAGGCCCTACGCGCTGCATAACATCAGTTACTTAATCGGTATAATATATATTATTATTATTCATCTTCCACACATCATGAACCCAATCCCCTTTGCCATCATTGGCGGCGGCTGGCGCGCCATGTTTTATCTGCGCATTGCCCGCGCGCTGCCTGAACG
>JAISGL010000249.1 GCA_031263125.1 Opitutaceae bacterium
GCCACCTCCTCCAATCCATAAATACATCTCATAATATTACACTTTCCACTTGATTGACCGCATACCTGTTTTTTGTGGCAATTGGATTGTTGGTTTGAGCCTGTTCCTTTGGTTGCGGCTATGCCGCGCCGGGCTACGGCGCGGCACGGTGTCTTGCTTGTTCTGTTTTTGAGGTGCGCCGTGACAGGTATGATCGTTTTATTCGGGCGATGCATCTCACTTTGAAAGCGCTTTGGCGCCATGCCCGTTTGGCGTTATGCCATTGTTACGTTTCCAATGTAGCTTTGGATGGGGCGGATGCCGACTTGTTTGTCTTTTAACGCGCGGATGCCGTCGACCGCGGCTTGGGCGCCGGTGAGGCTTGTCATTATACATATGTTGTTCATCACGGCGGCGGCGCGGATTTTGTTTTCGTCTTTGCGCGGGATCATGCCGCTGGGGGTGTTGATTACCAGTTGGATTTGGCCGTTTTTGATCATGTCCACCGGATTGGGGCGGCCTTCGTCGAGTTTCGCCAGGGGGTGGACTTTGACGTTGCGGGCGGCGAGGTAACCGGCGGTGCCGGGGGTGGAATAGATTTCAAAATCCATCGCGACGAGTTCGCGGGCGAGGTTGAGGGCGCGGGGTTTGTCGGCGTCCTTGACGGAGAGGAAGACGTTTCCTTTCAGGGGGAGGCCGGGGCTGGCGGCTTGCTGCGCCTTGGCAAAGGCGATGCCGAGGTCTTCGTCGAGGCCCATGACTTCGCCGGTGGAGCGCATTTCGGGGCCGAGCATGATCGTCGCGCCGGGGAAGCGGGCGAAGGGGAAGACGCTTTCTTTCACGCACCAGTGGCGCGGGGTTTGTTCCTTGGTGAAGCCGAGGTCTTTGAGTTTCAGGCCGGTCATCACTTTGGCGGCGAGTTTGGCGAGGGGGATGCCGATGGCTTTGGCGACGAAGGGCACGGTGCGGCTGGCGCGGGGGTTCACTTCAAGGACGTGGAGGCGGTTGTCCTTGATGGCGTATTGCACGTTCATCAGGCCGATGACGTTGAGTTCGCGGGCGAGGGCGTGGGTGGCGGCGCGCACGGTTTGGAGCATGGCTTTGCCGAGGGTGTGCGGGGGCATGACCATGGAGGCGTCACCCGAGTGAACGCCGGCGTATTCGATGTGTTCGAGCATGCCGCCGATGAGGGTTGTCTCGCCGTCGCTGATGCAGTCGACGTCGAGTTCGATGGCGTCTTCGAGGAATTTGTCGATGAGCACGGGTTTGCCGGGCATGGCGGCGAAGGCTTGCGAGATGACGGCGTGGAATTCGTCTTCGTTGTAAACGATGAACATGCCGCGTCCGCCGAGGACGAACGAGGGGCGCAGGAGCACGGGGAAGCCGACTTCGCGCGCGAAGGTGAGGGCTTCGGTTTCGTTGAGCGCGGTGCGGTTTTCGGGTTGGCGGAGTTTGAGTTTGCGGAGGATGGCGGCGAAGCGTTTGCGGTCTTCGGCGGCGTCGATGCTTTCGGGCGATGTGCCGATGATGTTGACGCCGGCGGCTTTCAGGGCGGTGGCGAGGTTGAGCGGGGTTTGTCCGCCGAATTGCACGATGGCGCCTTCGCAGTTTTCCTGCTGGTAGATTTCCAGGACGTCTTCGAGGGTCAGCGGTTCAAAGTAGAGGCGGTCGCTGGTGTCGTAGTCGGTGGAGACGGTTTCGGGGTTGCTGTTGACCATGACGGTTTCGCAGCCGATTTCGCGGAGGGCGAAGGAGGCGTGCACGCAACAGTAGTCGAATTCGATGCCCTGGCCGATGCGGTTGGGGCCGCCGCCGAGGATCATGATTTTTTTCTTTTTCGAGCGGATGATTTCGTTTTCGTCGCCGTAGCTGGAATAGTAGTAGGGCGTGATGGCTTCGAACTCGGCGGCGCAGGTGTCCACGAGCCGGTAGACGGTTTGGATGCCGCGGGTTTTGCGTTCGGCGCGGACGGCGGCGGGGGTGGTTTTGAGGATGTGGGCGAGTTGGGCGTCGGAGAAGCCGGCTTCCTTGGCGCGGCGGAGGAGGGAGAGGGTGGGGGCGGGGTGCGGGTGCGTGGTGACAGATGCGACTGCGGCGGTGGCGGTGGCGGCGTTTGCGTTGTTTGCGGCGTTTGCGGCGCACGGTTTTTGAGGGTGTGGTGTGTGGGGTTCGGAGGACGACGCGGAGGGTGGCGCGAGTGGCGCGAGCGTTGCGAGTGGCGCAAGCGGCGTGAGTGGCGCGAGCGGTGTAAGCGTTGCGAGCGGTGTAAGCGGCGCGAATGGCGCAAGCGGCGTCCCTGCGGCTGCGGCGGTGGCGAGGGTGTGCGTTTTCAGTTCTTGTTCGAGGTCGAAGATCTCGCGGAGCTGGCGGAGGAACCAGGGGTCGATTTTCGTGAGGTCGAAGATTTGCCGGTCGGTGTAGCCGGCGATGAAGGCGTAGCGGATGTAGAAGATGCGTTCGGAGTTTGGGATGGTGAGTTTTTGTTTGATGAGTTTGCCGTCGGGGATGTCGTCGCCGCCGAGTTTGCCGCCGCCGCCGAAGCCGCGCGCGCCGGTTTCGAGCGAGCGGAGCGCCTTTTGCATCGACTCTTTGAAGGTGCGTCCGATGGCCATGGCTTCGCCGACGGATTTCATGGCGGAGGTGAGGGCGGGGTCGGCGTCGGGGAATTTTTCGAAGGTGAAGCGGGGGATTTTTGTGACGATGTAGTCGATGGTGGGTTCGAAGCTGGCGGGGGTGAGGCGCGTGATGTCGTTTTTGAGTTCGTCGAGCGTGTAGCCGACGGCGAGTTTGGCGGCGATTTTTGCGATGGGGAATCCGGTGGCTTTCGAGGCGAGCGCGGAGGAGCGCGAGACGCGGGGGTTCATTTCGATGACGACCATGCGGCCGGTGGCGGGGTCGGTGGAGAACTGGATGTTGGAGCCGCCGGTTTCGACGCCGATTTCGCGGATGACGGCGAAGGAGGCGTCGCGCATGGCCTGGTATTCCTTGTCGGTGAGCGTGAGGATGGGGGCGACGGTGATGGAGTCGCCGGTGTGCACGCCCATGGGGTCGAAGTTTTCGATGGAGCAGATGACGACGCACTGGTCTTTTTTGTCGCGCATGACTTCCATCTCGAACTCTTTCCAGCCGAGGAGGCATTCCTCGACGAGGACTTCGTGGACGGGCGAGAGTTCGAGGCCGTTGGAGACGATGCGGTCGAATTCCTCCCTGTTGTAGGCGATGCCGCCGCCGCTGCCGCCGAGCGTGAACGAGGGGCGGATGATGAGGGGGAACGCGCGCAGTGCCGCGGCGGCGGCGCGGGCGTCGTCGAGGGTTTTGACGGTTTTCGAGCGGGCGACGTCGAGGCCGATTTTGAGCATCGCCTGTTTGAAGAGTTCGCGGTCTTCGCCTTTCGCGATGGCGGCGGGTTTGGCGCCGATCATTTCGACGTTGTGTTTTTCGAGGATGCCGCGTCTGTGCAGCTCCATGGAAAGGTTGAGCGCGGTTTGTCCGCCGAGGGTGGGGAGGAGGGCGTCGGGTTTTTCGGCGGCGATGATTTTTTCGAGGATGCCGGCGGTGAGCGGTTCGATGTAGGTGACGTCGGCGAACTCGGGGTCGGTCATGATGGTGGCCGGGTTGGAGTTTACGAGGACGACGCGGTAACCTTCCTCTTTGAGCGCTTTGCAGGCTTGCGTGCCGGAGTAATCGAACTCGCAGGCCTGGCCGATGATGATCGGGCCGGCGCCGATGATGAGGATGGTTTGGATATCGGTGCGTTTAGGCATGGACGTGGCGGGCGGCGAGGGTTGTGTCCGCGGTCTGGTTGCGCAAGTGGGAAACGGTTGGGCGCGAGCGATTAGAAACGGAGGTTTTTTCCGCGGCACAAGGTATGAGAAAAATCAATATGGGAAATGCGGGCGGGATGCGGCAGGGGGAGGGCGGCGTGCGGCGGGGGAGGGGCGCGGCGGAGAGGCGTGTACGGTAGCGAGGCGCGTTTTTTCGCAATCAAACAAATCCGAACCCCGCGATTGGGCGGGGGCAACGCGAAGTCCGTTCCTGGGCGCGCGGGCATCTCTGCCCGCGAAACGCCGTGCGCCCGCTTGGTGTGTCTCGAAAATTTATCGCGGACAAAGATGCCCGTGCCCCCAAGCGCGGCACGCGCTCCCAAGCGTGGCTCGTGCTCCCAGGCGCGGCTCGTGCTCCCAAGCGCGGCGCGCGTTACGACTTTCCCTCCCTCACTTACTCCCTCCCTCTCTCACTCCCTCCCTCACTCTCCCGCACTCTCTCAACATGCCTCTTCTTTCGTGATCAGCGCGACGGCGTGGGCGGCGATGGCGAGGGAATGGCCGATTTCACCGGTGCCTTCGTTGGTCGTCGCTTTGAGGCCGATGTTTTCGACGGGGAGGCCGAGCGAGGCGGCGAGCGTGGTTTTCATTTCGGCGAGGCGCGGGTGGATTTTCGGCTGCTCGGCGATGAGGGTGGCGTCGATGTTGACCGGCTTCCATCCGCGTCCGGCGAGCGCGGCGACGGTGCGGCGGAGGAGAATTTGGGAGTCGATGTTTTTGAAGGCGGGGTCGGTGTTGGGAAAGAAGTGGCCGATGTCGGGCAGGCCCGCGGCGCCGAGGAGGGCGTCGCAGATGGCGTGCGTGAGGCAGTCGGCATCGGAGTGTCCGTCGAGTCCGACGGGGGATTCGGTGAAGCGGACGCCGCCGAGGATCATGGGGCGTTCCGCCTTGGTGCGGTGGATGTCGTAGCCGTGGCCGATGCGGATGTTCATGGAAAAGGAGAGG
>JAISGL010000277.1 GCA_031263125.1 Opitutaceae bacterium
CTTGGGGGGCCCCCGGCGGCCCCGGCTCGGGGGGGGGGGGCTGGGGGGGGGGGGGGGGGGGGGGTCGGGGTGCGCGGCGGCGTGGGGGCCGTAGAATTGGTCTTGGTCGGCCCGTTGTACCCAGGGCAGGGTTACGATGTCGGGGGGGAGGGGCAGCGTGGCGTCGTGGTCGGTGGGGTTGATCGCGAAGAGGAGGCGGCGCGGGCCTTGCTCGCAGTCGGCATTGTAGAGGGTGGCGGCGGCGGTGCTGTTTTCGGCGAAATAAAAGCGGAAGAAGCCGTCGCGGGGGCGGGTATACTGGCGGAGGAGGCGGCCGGTCTCACCGAGGCGGAAGTGTATCCAGCCGGCAAAGCAGGCGTGCGTGGAGGGGAAGCGGAGGATGCGGGTGTAGTCGAGCGCGTTGATGTCGCCGCGGAGGTAGGTGTTTTCAAGACCTTGTTTCGAGCGGAGAAAATCCTGGCCGGCGGAGATCATGGGGACGCCTATCGACATGAAGAGGATCGCGGCCATGAGGCGGGTGCGGCGGCGGTCTTTGCAGGTGGGGATGTTGCCGTTGTGGCCGGGGTTTTCGGTGATGAGGTCGAGCCAGCAGCGGTCGTCGTGCGATTCGGAGTAGTTGATCGTTTGCGCGGGCCATTTGGCGTAGTGCCAGGGGGAGCCTTTGAGGTAATATTCGTAGGTTTCGTGCGTGCCGCCGCCGCGGACGAAGTCGCGGATGAAATTGCGGTAGCCGTCGTTCCAGGAGGCCCAGCCGGTGTCGCGGAGCTGGCCGGCGATGTGGCCTTTGTAGCTCCAGGGTTCGGCGATGAGGACGATGCCGGGTTTGATTTTTTTGAGGGTGCGTTCGATTTCTTTCAGCGCGTCGAGGCCGAGGAGGTCGGCGAGGTCGAAGCGGAAGCCGTCGATGTCGTAGGTTTCGATGAGGTGGGTGAGGCTGTCGAGGATGAGGCGGCGGGCCATCGCGGAGTCGGCGTTGAGGTCGTTGCCGCAGCCGGACCAGTTGGAGAGCGAGCCGTCGGGGTTGGTGTGGAAATAGGTGAGTTGGTCAATGTGGAGGAGGTGGGCGGGTTCGCCGACGTGGTTGTAGACGACGTCGAGGATGACGGCGATGCCGCGGCGGTGGAGGGCGGCGACGAGTTTTTGGAATTCGGCGATGCCGGTGGCGCGGGCGGGGTCGGTGGCGTAGGAGCTTTCGGGGGCGAAGTAGTTGTTGGTCATGTAGCCCCAGTGGTAGTCGCCGGTGGAGAGGTTGTCGAATTCCTGGACGGGTTGGAGTTCGATGGCGTTGACGCCGAGGCGGTGGAGGTGGAAGCGGGGGTGCTCGACCCATTTGGTGAGGCCGGCGAAGGTGAGGCGTTCCTCGGGCGCGAGGTCGAGGGGGGCGTGGGCGATGAGGTCGCGGACGTGGGCTTCGCAGATGACGAGGTCCTGCCAGGCGGGGGTGCGGTGGCGGGTGCGGGGCGGGGGGGGGATTTTTTCGCGGTCGATGATGATGCCGGGGCCGTCGCGGTCGACGGTGGCGAGGGCGTAGGGGTCGAGGATGCGTTGGGCGGGGTCGAAGCGGGTGAATTTGTTTTTGGGGCCGTCGATGTGATACCAGTAATACCAGGCGTGGAGGTTTTGGGTGAGGATGATTTCCCAGGTGTTGTCGGCGCGTTTGGCGAGGGGGTAGCGGTGGGGGGTGTTCTGGCGCGAGAGGTCGTCGGTGATGCAGAGTTCGACGCGGGTGGCGCGGGGGGCGAAGATGCGGAAGAGGGTTTCGCTGTCGAGGACGATGGCGCCGAGGCGGACGTCGGAGGCGAGGCGGGTGAAGTAGGCGCCGGGGCGGATGGGGACTTGTTCGTCGTCGTGCCAGTAGAGGGTGGCGTTGGTGGAGAGGTCGAGGGGGGCGGGGAGGGTGAAGGTGTGGAGGTGCTGGCCGGTGCGGGCGGGGTCGATGTGGCGGTTGATGTTGCCGGCGTCGTCGCGGGTGGCGTTGCAGGCGTCGGGGGGGACGTCGAGCCAGGCGTGCGTGGCGGTGACGAACTTGAAGCGTTGGGGAGGCGTGCCGGCAGGGGCGAGGAATTGCGGGGCGGGGCCGGTCCAGATGAAGAGGGTGCCGCCGTCTTGTTCGACGGGGCGGAGTTGCCAGTCGGGGTTGCCAACGGCGTGCTGCCAGTCGTTGATGTCGCCGGCGAGGTAGATTTTGAGGGGGGCGGGGGCGGCGGCGGGGGAGGCGGTAGCGGAAGAGTAGGAGGCGGCGGGGGATGAGGCGGAGGCAGCGGCGGAGGCGGCGGCGGAAGAGGAGGAGGAGGAGGAGGTGGTGGTGGTGGCGGTTGCGGCGGCGGGCGGGATTTCGGATGTGGGGTTTAGAATTTCAGGGGGGAGTTGGTCGGGCCAGAGGCAGAAGGTGATGAGGTTGGTGTGTGGGTTGCAGTAGTAGCCGGTGCGGCGGGCGTAGAGGAGGTTGGGGAGGGGTTTGAGTTCGGCGAATTTGGGGGCGCCGGGGCCGAGGGTGATGGGCGGGGCGTGGCGCGCGCGCCAGTCGGTGGAGAGTTCGATGAGACCGCGGGTGGGGGTTTCGAGCCAGGCTTGGATGATTTTTTTTTCGCGTGTGCGTGCGGACATGGTTGGCGTTTGGTGTGTGCGTAAGCGTGGATGGAGCGCGGATAAAGCGGGGATGATGAAAGGGTCATGAGCATGAACGCGAAATAAAAAATGGGGGGCGGGGGATGATTTGGTGGCTTGTTTCAGGGATTGTCACACCGGCTGTCTTGTTTGCGGACGGGCGCCGCAAACAGGAGGTGCGCAGATTGAAGAAGCGCGCAGGTTGCGCGCAGATTGCGCACAGATTGCGCGCAGCCGGTTTGTAGCATCCAACGCATTTTGAAGCCGGCCCCTTTCGCCCGCGCCTTTACCGGCAATCGCCTGCATTTCGCCTGCGTTTCGCTTGATTTCACCTGTTCGCATTTCGTTCGCATTTCGCCCGCATTTCGCCGGCATTTCGTCCGCACTTCGCCTGCATTTCACCGGATTTCGCCTGCCGGCATTTCGCCTGCATTCGTTCTTGTTCCTGCGCGCCGCACGCGCATGGTTGGCGGACGCATATCATGACCGCCTCCGCCAAACCTTTCATTTTCATCTGCGGCCCCGACGATTTTCTCGTCAACCGCGAAGGCAAGGTCCGCTACGACACCATCGCCACCACCATCACCGACGAGTTTTCCCGCGAAATCCTCAACGGCATGGCCAACAATGCCGCCGAGGTTGCCAACGCCGTGAACCGCTTCCGCGACAGCGTGCAAACCATCTCCATGTTCGGCGACCGCCGCCTCGTCTGGCTCAAGGACGTCAACTTCCTCGCCGACACGTCCACCGGGCGCGCCGAGTCCACGCACGTCCAACTCGAAAATCTCCAGGAAATCCTCGCCTCCATCGACCCCGCGCAAACGGCGGTCATCATCACCGCAACCCCCGTCGACAAACGCCGCTCGTTCTACAAATGGTGCGAAAAAAACGCCGACTTCGCCCTTTGCGGCGGCGAAATTCTCGCCTCCTCCAACAGCGCCGCAGCTGTCGCCGCCGCCACCGAAGCACTTTCCGCCATCGTCGCCGCCGAGGCGCGGACACTCGGCATCACTTTCGGTGAAAACGCCCTGCCGCTTCTCCTCGCAAAAATCGGCCCCAACACCCGCCTTCTCATCGAGGAGGTTCACAAACTCGCAAACTATCTTGCCGACGGCGTCACCGTCATCGGGGAAAATCACGTCGCCGAGATCACGCCCAATATCGCCGAGGGCGATTTTTTCGAGGCGGTCGAGACCTTTTTCAGCGGCAATGTGCAGCGCACGCTCGACGCCTTGCACCGCCACTTTTTCAACGGCGGCGATTCGCGTCCCCTCCTCGCCTCGCTCCAGGGCCGCAACCGCCTGTTGCTCCAAATCCGCGCGCTCGTCCATGCCGGCGAACTCCGCATCGGCCCGCGCGGCATCGACAAGGCATCGTTCGACAAACTCGCCTCGCCCGACTCCTACGGACGCCACTTTGCCGGCGTCGCCGAGAAAACAAATTTCAATCTCTTCAGCCAGAACATCTGGTATCTCGGCCGCCTCGCCAGTGCCGGACGTCTCCCGTCGATGCGCCGCCTCATCGACAATCAGAACGAGTTCATAAACGCCTTCGAGGAAATCATCCGCCGCCCCAACGAGCAGGAGGACGTTTTGCGCGAGATGACACTGCGCTGCCTCGGGGAAACGGCGTGACGCGGTTTTGCTGAGAGTGAAAGAGGAGGGGATGAAGGAGTGAGGGAGTGAAGGGATGAGGGATTGAGGGAGTGAAGGGATGAGGGATTGAGGGAGTGAAGGGATGAGGGATTGAGGGAGTGAGGGATTGAGTGGCACGGGTTGGCAATCCGTGGGTTTGGGAATATAGAGCAGTGCGCACAGGCGCACAGGGTGGAGCAGGCGGTAGAGCAGGCGGAAGCGGCAGGAAGTGATACAACCTGCCGTGCCGCTCCCGCCTACTCTGCCATCCCAAACACCCGCAAACGCCCAACCCGCAAACGCTCACACCCGCAAACGCCCAACTCGCAAACGCTCACACCCGCAAACGCCACACCGCAAACGCTCGCATCCGCAAACGCTCGCACCCCCAAACGCCCCAACCGTTCAAAACCCAAACGGCACCCGCACGCGCGCCTCGGTCGGTTGCCCGCCGCGCGTCAGCGGATCGAACACCCACTGATTGAGCGCCGTCATCGCCGCCCATCCGAACTCCGGATGCGACGCCTCGATCACGCGCGGCAAACACGCGCGCCCCTCGCGATCCACGATAAATTCAACTGTCGCCGACCCCTTCACACCCTTGCCCTCAAACGCCCGCGGCATGACGGGCGACGCGCGCCACACCGGACGCAATTTCCCATCAAGCCCCCTCGCCCCCAGCACCTCCGCGCCGCCCGCCAGATGCCGGATCATGCGCGCCTCGCCCGACTCCGCCGCCTCGCCATCGACCCTCGGAAGCGCCTCTGCCGGCGGCTGCCTGAACACATGCCTCCACGTCAGCGTCAACGTCGCCGGCTTGAGCGACTTGTAGCCCGCCTTGATGAAACTCCCCTCAAGCGCCGCCACGAGCGAACGCCCGCACTCCGGATCGCTCGCCGACACCACCTCGATGTCCCTGATATTGCTGAACTCGCTCACCGTGAAACGCACCACCGCCTCGCCGCTCCCGCCCGCCGTCGCCAGCCCGTAAGGAAACACCGGATCGACCATCGCCACGCGCTCCGGCTCCCTCTCGCAATAATCCCCCGCCGCCACGCCCTCCGGCGGAGCCAGCGCAAAAACATCCGTGTCGTTTTCATTTTTCTGCCGCTCGCCCATCGCGATGAATTCCAGCGACGCGCGCGTCTTTCCCGGAATCGCAATCTCCCCCTGTTTCGCCGGCTCGAATTTCCACTCCCTGAACTTCGCCTCCGACCGCCGCACAAAATCCGGATGCGACGCGTCGAGCACCTTCACCTCCGCCACCCCGCCCTCCGTGTCGATCACCAACTCCGCATACACGACACCCTTCGTGATCCGCTCCTCCAGCCACACCGGAAACCGCGTGTCCACCGGTTGCGACACCACCTTCGGCAGCGTCTTCGGCAACGCGTAAGGCAGCGACTCCCTCGGCGGCGACAGCAGCGGCGTCCCCGGCTCCGGCAACTTGAAATACAACCGCACGCCCGTGCTCATCGTCACCGGCCTGCCATCGTCGAGACCCGGCTCGAGCACCCACTTTTCGAGCGACGCGACCGCCGCCTCGTTGAACCGCCTGTCCGACGACCTCGCGACGCGCACCTTGCTGATCGCGCCCGACTCGCTCACCAAAAAATGCAACTCCACGCGCCCCTGCTCATTTTCCTTCTTCAACTCCGGCGGATAAACCGGCGGCGTCCAACTCTTCACGACCGGCGGCCCGTTCACTCCACCGCCGCCGCTGCCGCCGCTACCGCCGCCATTGCCGCCGCCACTACCATCGCCGCCGCCGCCACCGCCGCCAGACGACGGAGCCTGCGCAAACACCACCGCCGCCGAAAACATCGCCGCCGCAACCGCACACACAAGGGGTCTGTAACACATAAGACCGGCACGCTCCGCCAACCGATTGCCAACGTCAACCCATTTACCCCGCCCATTCCAACGCTCCCACACTCCCACGCCAATCTTCCTCCGCGCCGCGCCGCTCCGCTCCCACGCCCCCACGCCACTCCGCCGCGCGTTTTCCATTCGACGCCACCCCGTCGCCTTCAC
Source organism: Opitutaceae bacterium (assembly GCA_031263125.1). Classification (GTDB taxonomy): domain Bacteria; phylum Verrucomicrobiota; class Verrucomicrobiia; order Opitutales; family Opitutaceae; genus Ereboglobus. Next base: position 6,276 of record JAISGL010000277.1, read on the forward strand.
ATAACATTCCCCTCTCACGTTCCTCTCGTTGCCATGAAAAAAACGCTCGCACCCTTGCTCGCCCTCTCGCTGCTCGCGAACATCGCACTGGCCGCTTTGCATTTCCGCTCCGCATCATCCGTTCCACCCGCATCGCACGCGTCACCCGCGCCACCCACGCCGCACGCGTCACCCACGCCACCCACGCCACACGCATCACTCGCGCCCCATCCCACCCGCGCCGCCGCCGCTCCGAAACACACCACCGCCCCGCTCGCGCTCACCGCCACCGACTCCGTCATCCTCAGCGCCATCGACGCCCGCGACCCCGACGCCCTCATCGCAAAACTCAAAACCCTCGGCATCCCCGCCGACACCATCCACGCCATCGCCACCGGACTCGAACTGCAAAACATCGCCGGTGAACTCGACGCCCTCAGATCGGAAGTCCCCTACTGGCGCACCCAAAACGCACTCCCGCCCGACACCCGCAAACAAATCAGCCAGCTCGGCACGAACCTCCGCAACCGCCTCGCGCACCTCTTCCCCCAGCTCAACAAAGACCAATACGAATTCCTCGCCCCCGACCGCCGCGCTGAACTCCGCCGCCTCGAGCAGGACTACGACGACCTCACCGCCGAAATCCGCTCCACCTCCCACGGCTTCCGCCTCAAAGCCGATTTCGACGACCTCAACATCCTCGTCACCGAACGCAAACGCGAGATCGACGAATTCTACACCCCCGAAGAACGCGCCCTCCACGACTTCCGCCATTCGCCCACCGCCCAACTCATCAAAAACGACTACGGCAACATCATCGAAAACGAAGCCGAATACAAACTCCTCCACACCCTCATGCACCAGGCCGAAACCGACGCCGCCGGCCGCCGCCTCATCGAAGACATGCTCGGCCCCGACCGCATGGCCCGGCTCGCCCAACTCAACGACCCCGACACCCCGCTCGTCCAGGCAGCCATCGAACGCCTCAACCTCCCCGCCGCCGAAACCGCCGCCGCCCTCACCCAAATCCGCGCCCAAGCCCGGCAATCCGCCGCCGCCATCAATAAAAACCCCACGCTCACCACCGCGCAAAAAAGAGCCGCCCTGAAACAAATCGCCGCCCAATCGCACGACCAAATGACCGCCGTCCTCGGGCAGGAAGGAGCCAGCGCCTTTGCCACCGGCTCCCGCTGGATGAGCATGCTCCGAAACGGCGCCTCCTTCACCATCAGCAACGCCGGCACGATCCGCGCCGGCAGATGACCTTTTGCCATCAACACCATGAAAAAAACGCCATGAAAAAAACACACACCCGCCCCCGCCCTCTCCGCCTCTCCCGCTTCCTCCCGCTCCCTCTCCCCCATTCTCTCCGCCTCCCCCTTGCCCTCTCCCTCCTCACCCTCTCCCTCCTCGCAAACACCACCCTCGCCATCCTCCTCCACCGCGCCACCAACGCCAACGCGCCCGCGCCCGGCTCGCCCGCCGCCGCCATCGCAAACGCCACCACCCCGCGCGCCGCCGCAAGTTCCGACGCCGCCATCCTCGCCACCATAAAAACCGGCGACGCCAACGCCCTGCTCGCCCAACTCAAAACCGCCGGCCTCCCCGACAAAACCGCCCGCTTCATGGCCGCCGCGCTAGAGTTCCAGAAATTCGCCGACCAAATGGCCGAACTCGCCCCCGACCAACCCCACTGGCGCAACCGCACCCCGCAAACCCCGGAACAACGCCTCAAAATGCGACAAACGACACACGCCCTCCAAACCACCATGACCGAACTCCTCGCCGACACCATCCCCCAAATCGGCCTGGGCAGCCAGCGCTACGCCTACCTCGCCCCCGAACGCCGCGCCGCGCTCCGCCGCCTCGAAAAAGACTACGACGACCTCAGCGCCGAAATGCTCGCCACTGCCGACAACTTCCGCCTCCAATCCGACACCGACAACCTCAAAACCCTCGCCGATGAACGCAAACGCGAAATCAACCAATTCCACACCCCGGAGGAAATCGCCGCCCGCGACATGCGCGAATCCCCCGCCGCCCGCCAAATCCGCAACGATTACGGCAACATCATCGAAAACGAAACCGAGTACCAAACCATCTACGCCACCATGCAAGCCGCCGGCAACGACCCCGCCGCCCAAGCCGCCGCCCGCGCCCAAATCGAAGCCGCCCTCGGCCCCGACCGCATGACCCGGCTCGCCCAACTCAACGACCCTGACTACGAACTCATCCAATCCGCCGCCACCCGCCTTGCCCTCCCCGCCGCCGAAACCACCGCCGCCATCACCGCCATCCGGTCTGAAGCCCGGCAAGCCGCCGACGCCATCGCCGCCGACAAAACCCTCACTCCCGCGCAACGCAAAACCGCGCTCCAAACCCTCGCCACCCAATCCCGCGCCCAAATCGAAACCACGCTCGGCCCCGAAGGTGCGGACACCTACGCCAACCGCTCCCAATGGATGCGCGCCCTCAAAAACGGCTCCACCTTCACAATAGACGAACGCGGCAAATTCAAAACAAAACGCTGACCCCACCGGCAGGTTTGTGGAACCCCATGAGCCACCCGTGGCTGTCAGGTGTATTTTCCCCGCGCACGTAGCGCAGGCTGCCAAGCCTGCTGACGAGGCGAAACCTCGCCTCGCCCGATTCGAAAAAAACGACCACCCACCGGCGTATGGCAGGCAAAGCAGGCGGTACGGCCAAGTAGAGCCTGTCCCTATTTTTATTTGACTTATTTGACTGATTCACGCGTGCGCGGTCTGACACAAGGCCAAGTCTTGTAAAATCCGTTAGTTGTGTAATGTCAGTTACTAATTGATGTTACGCGACCGGCAGGGTTTTGTAGGGCCTGACCTTGTGTCAGGCCGCGAATTACC
>JAISGL010000358.1 GCA_031263125.1 Opitutaceae bacterium
CCAGAAACATATGGTACGCGCCTCTGGCATCCCTCCGGGATGCTGTTTTCCCACAAACCAATATCCGGTGGTGTCGCTCGCCAAGCCTCGCTCAACCACCGGCTAAGTTCTGGCAAGCCTCCGGCTTGCCCTAGCGGTATCGCCCTGCCAGAATTCTGCCAGTCGCGTAACATCAGTTATGAATATATTGATACTTCGAAGCGAACTTCCACGCGTTATGCGATAGTAGTATATATACACGTACACGCACGCACGCACTCCGCACACTCCACGCACGCATTCCGGCTCCGGCTCAACGCGGCATCATGCGTTTTGTTTTTCCGGTGCGGTGTTCGATGTCGAGGCGGAGAATATGTGTGCGGTGAAATGACTTTTCCATGTAAACTTCCCCTTTTGCTATAAATTCGGGACAATATTTTTTCACCAGCAAACGAAGCGCGGCGCGGCGTTCGTCATCGGACAGGGGCATGGCGATTTTTCCAGAGACGATCACACTTTCGTACGCGGTCGTGAATTGCGCGGGGATGACCTGCGTCGGGCCGACCACGCAAAAACTCACGCGGTTGTCCTTTTCGAGCGCGGCAAGTTTTCGCCCTTCCATCGCGCAATGAAAATAGATGCGATCCGCGCCGGCGATTTTTTCCCGCGCGAAACTGATGGGGACGCCGTAACCGCCGGCGCCGGTGTTCATCGAGAGAAAACCGTATTCGCCCTCGTCGAGGAGACGTTCCTGTCCGGCGGTGTCGAGCAGCCGGTCCTGGCGGCGGACTTCAGGGTGGTTTTGCATATGCGGGCGGGATTTTCGCGCGCGTCCTACCACGCAAACCGGTAGCCGAGATTCACCGACCACGGGCGGCTGTAGTGCGTGGCGTGCGCGTATTCATAATCATAATACACCTGGCTGCGGGCGTTGATTACATAGGCGGCGCCAAAGCCGGCTTCCCAGCGCCAGCCGTCGAAATCGGCGGTGAAGGGGCGGTTGTTAACACGCACGCCTCCGTCGCGCGTGCTTGAATATACAAACGCGATTTTCGCATACGGATGCCAGCCGGGGTTCGTGCCTCCCGTCTCCCCGAATCGAAGCGAGACGCGGCTTTGCGTGGCGCGGGCTTTTTCAGCATTCACGTTCACGTCGGGCGACGCCTGGTCCGCCGTGTGCGCCTGATAGTTCGCGCCGCCGATGTCGGCCGCGGCAAATTGCAGAGCCGGCTCGATCCACCATTCCTCGTTCCAGAACATGCGCCGGCCAAACTCCATCGAGAGGCCCTTGATTGTATTGTCGTAACTGGCGGTCGACAGATAACCGTCCGTCGTGATGGCGTTGATGTCGTTTTTGTTGCGGTCCATGCGTCCGATGATATCGGCAAACCAACCTGTCGCGTGCGTCCATGTGATGTAGAGGCCGCCGCCGGCGGTGTCGGTGCCGCCGTCGCCGCCGTTGTCGAAATCGCGGTCGACGCGGTTCATCGCGCCGAACGCGCCGAGAAACCACGTCGCATCGCCCGCGTGGAACGTCTTGTCCGCGCCAACGGTCGCGCCATAGGAATACTGGTGAAACGCATGACCGCCGGCAAGTTTCGGGTCGGCATTGGTGCGCGCGGCGCTGGCGCGGAACCAGAGGCTGGCCGCGCCGCCGGTCGGAGGCTCGCGGAGTTCGCCCATGCGTTTGTAGAGCGCATCAAGCCCGTGGTGCCAGTCCTGTCCGGCCACGGCCGCGGACACGATGACGGCGGCGGTGATGCGGCTCAGCAGATTCGTGTTGTTCAGATACCAGTTGCCGTTTGCCCCGCGCTCGACCTGGTAATCGAAAACGCCCGTGCCCAGCGTGCCGCTGAAGGTCGCCCCGCCGCCGGCGTTGTCCTCAACAACAAGGACCGATATGTCATCCTGTTCCGCGGTGTCGCCGTACTTATTGAAAGTCAGCGTGTGCGCGCCTTCGCTCGAACCGGTGAGGACGATCCGGTCGCTCAGGCTCGCGCCGGGATTGACGCGCAACTCGAACGACGCGCCCGTGCCGGTGAGCGCGCCGAGCGTGAGCCGGGCATAATTCGCATCGGCACTGTTGAATTTGATTTTCGCGTCCGGCGAGACATGGAGCGCGGAGAGCGTTTGATTGTAACCGCCGAGATCGAGCGTCCCGGAGGAAGACAGGATGACGCCGGAACTTTTTGCGATGGCATCGGCAACGTTGAGGCGGAGCGTGCCGGCGTCGACTTTGGTTTCGCCCGTGTAGTCCGTGGTCGTTGAAAACGTGAGCGTGCCGGTGCCTTCCATGAGCACGCCCGCGCCCGAGCCGCTGATGCCGGTGCCGGACGAGCCGGTGACCGTGATGGAGCCTGATGTCGTCGAGGAATACCGGAGGACAAATTCCCAGTTGCCCGAGCCAGTGATGATCATGCCGGGGTTGGAGCCGGACGCGCCGATGGTCACGCCCGTGGACGAGGAAATCGTGACCGTGCCGGATTGCGCCGCCGCAAACGTGCCCGATCCAAAAATGACCGCGTCGCCGTCGGTGAAGAAAGTTTGCGCGCCGCCATCCCGCCAATTCCCCGCGGCGCCGGTCATCCAGACATCCGGGTGGTCGCCATCCTCGTTGGTCCATTCGAGTTCGACGGCACTGGCGCGCGGATGAACAAAAAGCGCCGCGAAACAAAGGAGCGCGATTGCGATGGCCGGGAGTGTTTTGACAACGGGTGTGTGGAATGGGCGCATTTTCACTGGATGTGTTGAACGTCAGACGCCCCGCGGCGTCAAGAGTGACAAGCGATGTGGCACGTGTTGCCCGAATGCCGTTCCTGGGAGCGCGGGCATCTTTGCCCGCGATGCGTTTTCGAGATACACCAAGCGGACGCACGGCGTTTCGCGGGCAGAGATGCCCGCGCTCCCAGGAAAGACCGGCAGCGTAACATCAGCCGGTAATTCGCGGCCTGGCACAAGGTCAGGCTCCGCAAAATCCGCGCCGGCGCGCAAAACATCACGACAACGGCGAGAGCGTTTCCGCCACGGGCACCCGGTACGCCTTCACGGCGGGCACGATCCCGCCGAACGCGCCGAGCGCGATCATGCCGAGCGGACACCACAGCAACACCGGATGCCATGCCATGATGGAAATGACCACGCCCGTTTGCTCGCGAATCAACTCCGTCACACCGGTCATGAGCGCGAAATACACGGCGAAAGCGCACACCGCGCCGAGCGCGCAGATCACCATCGCCTCCAGCATCAGCGTGCTGAACACCGTGCCGCGACGCGCGCCGAGCGCGCGCAAAATCGCGATGTCGCGCTGCCTCTCGCTCATCGACGCATACACGCTCGCAAGCACCGAACCCGCCGCGACAAGCGCCACGACAAAAGCCACCAGCGCCAGCACGCGGTCGAACCAGCCGATCTTGTTGAAAAAATCCGCGATGATCGCGGTCGCCGGATACGCAAACGTGAGCCGCTCGCCCCGCTTGTAATATTCCTTGAGCTGGAAACCCGCCGGGCGCGCCTTCAACTGCACGAGCACCGCGCTCAACTCCGAGTGCGCGGACTCCGCGTGGCCGCTCATGTGCTGCACGCCCTCGAGCGGTATCCAGATGACGCGGTCCGCGGGCGTGTTGGTCGGCGCGAGGATGCCCGCCACCCTGTATTCCTCCTCGTGCTCGTGACCGGACGCGTGGGCGAGTCCGTGGCTGGGATGAAACACCGAGCCGACGCCCAGGCCGAGCTGCGCTGCCGCGAAACTTCCCACGACGGCTTCGTGCGCGTGTTCGCCGTCCGAAAAAATTTTCCCCTGCGCCATCTCGTATTTTTTCCCGCCCGCGTAGGCGACGCCGGTGAACATTTCCGACGCCGTGCCCACGATGCGCCAGCCCCGGTAGTTGTCACCGGTCGCAATCGGAACGGCGGTTTTCACCGCGGGATGTTTTTTGATCTGCTCGTAATCGGAGACCTTGATGTTTCCCGGCGAGGCTTCGAGATGGAAAATCGAATTGAGCACGATCTGCAGCTCCGAGCCGCGCGCGCCGAGCACGCCGTCAAACCCCGTGCTCGTTTCCATGAACGCGCGCTGCGATTGCGCCTTCACCATCCACACCGTCATGAGCAACCCGCACGCAAGCGCGATGCTGGCGGCGGTCACGAGTGTCGAAAGCGCGTGCTGGCGGAGACTGCGGTAGATGATGAGCGGGATGGTCATTCGGATGCGGCGTTATTCGACGATGCGCGGCGCGGATTCGCCGGGTTTGCGCGGCTGGCCCCACGGCGTGCGCGAGGCGTTGTCCATGCGGTTGATGTCGGTGAAATCGCGCACGTTCGTGAAACGTTCGAGCGTGGCGTCGTCGTGGCTCACGAGCAGGAGCGCGGCGCCGCACTCGCGGCACACCTCCTTCATCAGGTCGAGCGCGCCCGCCGTGTTGCGGTTGTCGAGATTGCCCGTCGGCTCGTCGGCGATCACGAGTTTCGGACGGTTCGCGAGCGCGCGCGCCACGGCCACGCGCTGCTGCTGCCCCGTGGAAAGCTCGCGCGGAAAATGCCGCAGCCGGTGCGAAAGCCCCACGCGCCCGAGCATCGCCCGCGCGCGCACGCCGTCGGCCCCGCCCGGCGCGAACGACATGCCGAGGAGCACGTTTTCAAGGACCGTGTGGCCCTGGAGCAGGTTGAACGTCTGGAAAACGTATCCGATTTTCGCCGCGCGCAACGCATCGCGGCCCGATTCGCTGAGCGAAGTCATCTCGGCGCCGTCGATCAAAATGCTGCCGCTGTTGGGCCGCAAAATTCCCGCGATGAGATGCAAAAACGTGGTCTTGCCGGAACCGCTCTCGCCGCGCAACGCGACCTGCGCGCCGGGATCGAGATGAAAATCCGCCACGTCGACGACGCGCACCTTGGCGCCTTCGGGCGTCGTGAAACTTTTTGTGAGATTGCGGACGGTGAGCATGCGGATGTGCGGATGCGCAGCACCGTCGCGCATGAAACCGGAAATCGCGAGTGTTTTTATCGGCCCGCCGCTCCCGCCTGCCCTGTCCGGCCGATCGACTTGAATCGATGTAACTGATGTTACGCATCCGGCTGATTCCGCAGGGCCTGACCTTGTGTCAGGCCGTATACGCGTGGGAGGCCACACTGGTAATTCGCGGCCTGACACAAAGTCAGGCCCTGTGCACTGCGTAACATCAGGATGTAAGTCGATTGCTGGCGCGATGGCATGCCGGCAGGCGCGTCCCAGCGGGCGCGGGAGCGGCAGTTACGCGAAAGTCGAACGGAAGATTTTGCGCCTTTGCGTCTTCGCCGTAAAAAAACAATCATTCAAAACAGCGGGGAGGGGCCGCATGGGACTATGCGCTTTCAATTGCGCCATGCGGGGGTAATTTTGCGCGATGACCATCAAGGAGTTTTTCAAGAACGACCGCTACGCGGCCCTCGCCGGCGTCGAATTGCTGGAAGCCGCGCCGGGTGCGGCCAAGGCGCGAATGGAGGTCCGCGATTCGCATCTCAACGCTGGCAACGCCGTGCAGGGCGGCGCGATTTTCACGCTTGCCGATCTGGCTTTTGCCGCGGCGGTCAACGCCTACGGCAACTGGGCGGTGTCAGTCGAGACGAGCATCCGTTTTTTCAAGAGCGTCTCCGCCGGCACGCTTTTTGCCTGGGCGCGCGCCGTGCACGTGCACCGAAAACTGGCGACATTCGAGGTGCGCGTGACAAACGAGAAGGATGAGTTAATCGCATTGTTCACGGCCACGGCTTACCGAAAAAAAGAGGTCCTCCCGCTCGACTGAACGTCGGCGTCAGCGGTGGCGGTGGTAGTAATAGTAGTAACTGATGTTACGCAGACGGCAGGATTTCGTAGGGCCTGACCTTGTGTCAGGCCGCGCACGCGTGGGAGGCCACACAGGTAATTCGCGGCCTGACACAAGGTCAGGCCCTACAAAACCCTGCCGGTCGCGTAACATCAGATAGTAATAATAATAGTAGTGGCGGTGGTGGTAGTGGTGATTTCATACCACTTTCCCGGTCAAAGATATAATAACCGATATTATACAGCTGATGTTATGCGGACGGCAGGATTTTGCAGTCTGACCTTGTGTCATTGTGTCAGGTCGCGCCCGCGAGGGAAGCCGTATTGATAACACTCGCCACCCTCTCCCGCAAACCCGAGGCAATCCTCGCCAAACAACCGGATGAAATCGATCTCCCTGCTTGCCTCGCATTCCATAAAATCCGAAAACGCTCCCCATCATGTTTCGCCCGTCGCCGTTTCGCCCGCCGCTGTTTCTCCTGACCTTCGCCCTCGCATGTGCCCTCGCTTCTCTCACCCAAGCCCAGCGCGGGCAACGCCCCGCCGACGAACTCACCCCCGCGCAACGCGAACAACTCCAGCGCGACAAACTCATCATCGGCTCGAAAAACTACACGCAAATCTTCTCCCCCTACATCACGCTTGGGAAATCGCCCGACTCGATACGCTTCATCACCAGCGACGCCGCGCTCGCCGCGTATCACGCGCTGTTCGAGGATTCCTTCCGCGAACTCGAACTCCGCCGCGCCGCCCGTCTGCGCGGGGATATTGAAAAACTCTACAACGCCTGCAAACCCTACTCATACGACAAAAAGCCAACCTATCCGCCAGCCCTTATCCAACTCATCCTCGGTCCCGCACTCGCGATCCTCGGTTCTCCCGTGGCCAGCGACAATTTTTCCGAAACGCTCATCCCAGAAATCAACCGCCAGACCGCACTCATTCGCGCTGCTGAAATCGAAGAATGCCCGCCGTGGCTCGATTATAATAATGACGACCCGTATTTCAAAATTGATTACCGCCGTTGTGCCCCTGTCAGTTTCTACGCTGACAATTCAGTGCTTGCTGACTACCACCGCGTCACCCGCTGGCTTCAACTGGCGCCGCTTCGCGCAACAAACGATGACGAACTTGCCGCTTGGGCGCGCATGGTTCACATATCAAGCATATATATCGGTGGAGAGCATCCTGACTTCACAGCCAGTTTCACGGGACTCAGTGTGTTTGCCGGCCCGATTGCAGACCGCACAATTATCGTAAACAATTCGGATATCCGAGATGCTTGTTTTCAGTTAATAAAGCAAGGAATCGACTCCGGCGACTCGGCTCAAAACAAAGCCCCTCTCCTTGCCCGCTTGCGCGAAGTGCTCCATGCAAATGCGTTCAAAAATCCAGCACGCTCCTCAATCAACGATGAAATTCGTTCCCAGCCCAAAAAAGACGAGTCGCCCCTTCCTGAAATCCGTTTCCGTGTCATGCCTGCGCACGCGCTGCCCGACGCCGAAATCCTTTCAGCTTGTCTCGGCAATGGTATCTGTCCCAACGGGCTTACCATTGCCGCTTTTCTCGGTTCGGTTTTTGCGCGCGAACGAATGCCAAAAATCGCCAACAACTCCAAATGGGTCTTATGGAACAAACACGCCCGCCAGCTCATGTTCTCACAAGACGGGGAACCACGCAGTCTCTACGCTGATTACATTGATCTCCTCCGTGCACTCAACGCGCCGCCCATAAAAGAAGCGCCTGCCTTCATGCGCAGTCTTCCGTGGCAAATCAAGACATGCCAGACCCAACTCGCCAGTTGGGCACAGATTCGGCACACTTACACGCTTCAAGCAAAATTCGCGGTGCGTTACGGAGGCATGGAAATCCCGCCTCCGCCGCCGCCTGGCTTTGTCGAACCCAACCCTGTCTTCTGGCGTGAATATGTGCGCTTGGTCGAACGCACAATCTCGTTACTCGACGCTGAAACCATATTGACACCTCCTGTGTTTGAATTTGTGCGAACCTACCGCGCCGCTGCGGACGAAATCGAAACAGCTGGATTAACCAACGACGATGCCACGCTGGACATCCTGAAAGACCGGAAAATCAAAAAAACTCTCGAAAAAGCTAGATCGCTGATGTGGTTCGATGAGAAACCGCAGACGCGAAAATTTCTCATGGATTTATTGAACCTGCGCTTTGCAACACCCGGGGAAATGCGCACCGCATGCAAACGCATCGTTGTACTACTCCGCTCCCATGCCGGCAAAATTGAACGCGGTGAAGCAAAACCCCGATATGAGGATGCACGCGATAGCCTTGCCACCCGCTGGAACACGCTTGTCACACTTTCCCGCCAACTTGAAACCATCCTGGCCAAACAACTGGACGAAATCGAACTCACCAACTCCGAACGTTCCACCTTAATTGAGTATGGCTATATAGTCGCCAGCGCGATGGGTTATCTCGGCGCAGCCGGTGATGCCCCCCGCGACACCGCCCCGCGCTGGGCCGAGGTCGCGCACGACCCGAATGCCGGCCAGTCCCTCGCCGCCGCCACCGGGCGCGCCCGCGCGCTCTACGTCCTCTACCCGTGGCGCGGACGCGAACTCCTCTGCACCGGCGCCGTGCTCTCCTATTACGAGGAATGGTCCCCGACCAAACGCCTCACCGACGAAGAGTGGAAAGCCAAACTCGACAGCCCCGCCGCCCCGCCCCCACCCGACTGGCTCGCGCCCATCCTCGCCAGGTAACGTAGCGCAGGCTGCCAAGCCTGCCTGCCCGTCCGCCCGCCCGCCCACCCGCGTTTGCCAGCCAAAGCAGACTTGGCAGCCTGCGCTGCACCTTGCGCCGGATGATTCCAGACTCACGCCGCGCCCCATCCCCGCCTGTGAATAATAAAACCACCCCCCGCGCACGTTTCCTGTTGAAGCCTGCCCGCTAAAACAGCAACGCTGTCACCTTCATTTTTTCACGGTCAAAACACACAAACCACGCTCCCGATTTC
>JAISGL010000367.1 GCA_031263125.1 Opitutaceae bacterium
TCAACCACCGGCTTATCTCTGGCAAGCCTCCGGCTTGCCCCGGCGCTACCGCTAAAAAGCAAGGAATATTACCAACTGATATATTCAAAAGAACGTATGCGAATTATCACGCGTTATGGGATCCTAGGCAACCTCTTCGAGGTTGTGACAATTTTATCCTCTTTCCTAGGGTAGCGACTGCGTCGCAACCCTGGGCTGTAATAGGAAACGGCTTCGCCGTTTTTGCACCCTTCGGCACTCTCCCTTCGGCACTCTCCCTTCTGCACTCTCCTTTCGGTGTTCTCCTTTCGTGGATCTCTTTTCGGCGCTCTTCCTTCGCTTCCGCTCCGGGTCGCTCACTTGATTGCCACCTTTCACAATTGCACCGGGCGGGATGAAGTTTTTCAAACGTATCGTTGCGCTTGGAGGGTGCGTGCTTCTTCGTTTGCTCGCTTTGTCCAACGCACCGCTCACGCCTCTTCCGCCTGGCAGCTCCAATGACGATGTCATGGCGCGTTTTCTTGATGTCATGTCGGAGCGCGGCATGACGCTCTATCCGGAGCAGGAGGAGGCGATTCTGGAATTGTTCGCGGGCAACAATGTCATCCTCGCCACCCCGACCGGCTCGGGAAAATCACTCGTCGCGGCGGCACTGCATTTCAAGGAACTGTGCGCGCATGTCCCGGTGGCGTCGTCGGCATCGTCGTCGGCATCGGCGGTGCCGTCGGCAGCGCCGGCGTCGGCATCGGCAGCGTCGGCGTTGGCGCTGGCAACGTCGCCGGCTCCGCCCGCGAAGCCGCGCCGCTCGATTTATACGTGCCCGATCAAGGCGCTCGTGAACGAAAAATTCCTCGCGCTCTGCCGCGACTTCGGCCCGGAAAACGTCGGCATGATGACGGGCGACGCGAGCGTGAATCCGGACGCGCCCGTGCTGTGTTGCACGGCGGAGATTCTCGCGAACATCGCCCTCGCCGGCGGGCCGCGCGCGGAGGCCGTCGCGGCGGTCATCATGGACGAGTTTCATTATTATTCGGACAACGAGCGCGGCGTCGCGTGGCAGGTACCGTTGCTCACGTTGCCGCGCGCGCGCTTCCTGCTCATGTCGGCCACGCTCGGCAACATGGAGTTCATCGGGCGCGAACTCACGCGGCTCACCGGCGCGCCGGCGGTCACGGTTCGCAGTGACCGGCGTCCGGTGCCGTTGCAATTCGAGTATTCGGAGACGCCGCTGGCGGAGCGCGTGGCGGAGTTGCTTTCGACAAAACGCGCGCCGGTTTACCTGGTGTATTTCACGCAACGCGAGGCGGCCGAGGCCGCGCAGGATTTGACGAGTCTCGCCGGCATTTGCACGCGCGAGGAGAAGGCCGCGATTGCCGCGGCGCTGGAGGGCGTGCGTTTCAACAGCCCCCACGGGCGCGACGTGAAACGCTGGCTGCGCGCCGGCATCGGCGTGCACCACGCGGGGCTGCTGCCGCGCTACCGGATTTTGGTGGAGCAACTGGCGCAGCGCGGATTGCTCAAACTGATCTGCGGCACCGACACGCTCGGCGTCGGCATCAACGTGCCCATCCGCACCGTCGTCTTCACCAAGCTCTGGAAATACGACGGGCAGAAGGCGGCGATTCTCAACGTGCGCGATTTCCGCCAGATCGCGGGCCGCGCGGGAAGAAAGGGGTTCGACGACACCGGCTACGTGATCGTGCAGGCGCCCGATTACGTGATCGCCAACAAAGCCGCCGCCGAAAAAGCGGCGGCAAATCCGAGGGCGAAAAAAAACGTCCCGAAACAAAAAGCGCGCGAAGGCACGCCGGGTTGGGACGCAAAGACATTCGAGAAACTCATGTCCGCGCCGCCCGAGCCGTTGCAATCGCGCTTCGCCGTTTCGCACGGCATGCTGCTGCACGTGCTGTCGCGCGATGCCGACGGCTGCCGCGTGATGCGCCGGCTCATCGACGATTCGCACGAGCCTGCCATGCGCAAAAAAACGCACCGCCACCGCGCATGGCAGCTTTTCCGCGCGCTGCTCGACCGCAAAATCATCGAGTGGATTCCCAGGGAGGCGCGGCCCGGGAATGGGAAAAAATTGCGCGTGAACGTCGATTTGCAGGACGACTTTTCGCTGCACCAGCCGCTCTCGCTCTACCTGCTCGACACGCTTCCGAAGCTCGACCGCGAATCGCCCGACTACGCATTCGACGTGCTCACGCTGTGCGAGGCCATCGTCGAAAATCCCGACACGATTTTGCGCCGCCAGCTCGACCGCGTCAAAGACGACGAACTCGCGCGCATGAAGGCCGCGGGCATTCCCTACGACGAACGCATGGCGAAACTCGACGCGCTCGAATACCCGAAGCCGCTGCGCGAGTTTTTATACGACACCTTCAACGCCTTCGCCGCCGCGCATCCGTGGGTGGAAAACGAAAACGTGCGCCCGAAATCCATCGCGCGCGAGATGTACGAACGTTACCAGTCGTTTTCCGAATATGTGCGCGAATACGGAATCGAACGCGGCGAGGGCTTGCTGCTGCGGCATCTCTCGCAAGTCTGCAAAGTCCTCGCGCAAACCGTGCCCGACGCGGCGAAGACCGGGGACGTGCTCGAAATGGAAACGTATTTCCGCGAACTGATCCGTGGCATCGACAACAGCCTGCTCGAAGAATGGGAGCGAATGAGTGGGAATGCGGATTCCGGATTGCGGAATGCGACATTGCAGGCTGGCGTGCCGGCGTCTGGCACGCCAGCGGACGGCACGGCGGCGGACGACACGTCCAAGCCGGCGCGTCCGGCGAATTACGACATCACGCGCGATGCCGCCGGTCTGCGTCGCCTGGCGCGCACGGCGATCCTCGGTTTTTTGCAAGACGTGGCCGCGCGCGATTACGACGCGGCGGCGGAACGCATGACATGGCAAGGTGGCGCAGCCAATCCCGCCTATGCCGGCGACGCAGCCGCCAAACCGCAGACCGCGCAGACAGACCGCCCAGACAGATTGTCCGTGCCGCCTTCATACATCGAACAACAATTCGCCCCCTATTTTGATGCGCGTGGACGTTTCCGTCTGGACCCCGAGGGCCGCGCGGCGAAGCACACCTATTTCGACGACGATGGCGTGAGCATCGCGCAAGTGCTCGCCGATGCCGATGAACAAAATGATTGGGAATCGCGTTTCACGCTCGACCGCGAAGCCACCCGTCGCGAATCACGAGTCGTGCTGCGTTTCGACGGCGTGGGGGCGATTGGTGAAAAACCGGGTGAAAGAATTGGGTGAAGGGTAGGGTAGGGTAGGGTAGAGCAGGCGGGAGCGGGTGCGAATGAATGTGGTGGGAGTCGTGGCAAACGATGCGGGAGAGCCGCAAAGCGGTTCAACATGAATAACCGTGGGTGAGGAGCAACGCGACGCAACCCACGGTAACAGCATACGGCACACACGTCCCTGAAAGGGGCGAACAGGTTGTTCGTGCAGGGATTGTCACGCAGGGGCTGTCCAGTCAGTTCGCCCCTTTCAAGGACGTGGTAGATGTTGTCAAATCCGTGGGTTCCGGCGCGATGCGCCTTCACCCACGGTTATTTACTGATGTTACGCGGTGCGTAGGGCCTGACCTTGTGTCAGGCCGCGTTCGCGTGGGAGGCCACACAGGTAATT
>JAISGL010000379.1 GCA_031263125.1 Opitutaceae bacterium
TCAGGCGCGGGGACGACGGGGTGGCCGGACATTTTTGCGCGGTAGCGGAGGAGCGCTTCGAGGAAATAATAATCGGCGTAATTGAGCGGGACGTCGATTTCGCTGTTTTTCGGGTGGTGCCCCGTGGAGTGCATCAGGATGAAGTTGCCGTTGTCGCCAACTTTGGCGCGATAGGCGGGGGAGGCGAGCGAGTCGAGTTGCCGGCGCGCGGTGTCGAGATACCACTTGGAGAGCTTGGCGTCGCCGGCCACGTGGTCGCTCAGTTCGAGGAGCGCGGAGGCGGTGATCGCGGCGGCAGAGGCGTCGCGGGGGGCGTTGGGAATGTCAGGCGCGTCAAAATCCCAGTAGGGGATTTTGTCGTCGGGGAGTCTGTTGTGGGTGAGCATGAAGAAGGCGATTTTTTTGGCCTGTTCAAGGTAGGTCGGATTGCGCGTTTCACGATACATGACAGTGTAGCCGTAAAGCCCCCATGCCTGGCCGCGCGCCCAAGGAGACCAGTTGGCGTAGCCTTGCGCGGTCTGGCGGCGGTTGACCGCGCCGGTGGCGGAATCGTAATCAACGAGGTGAAAGCTGCCGCCGTCTTCACGGAAATGATGGGCGAGGGTGGTTTGCGCGTGGCGGATGGCGATTTCGCGATAGCGCGGGTCGCCGGTTTCGCGCGTGGCCCAGATGAGGAATTCGAGGTTCATCATGTTGTCGATGATGACGGGGAAATCCCATTGGCCGTGATCCCAGGAGCGGATGGCGCCGACGAAGGGGTTGTAGCGCGTGGCGAGGGCGCGCGCGCCTTGGAGCATGATGTCGCGGCAGGCGGCATCATTGGTGAGGCGGTAGGCATTGCCGTAGCTGCATCCGAGCATGAAGCCGAGGTCGTGCGTGCCGGTGTAATTTTTGAGGCTTTCGAGGCGGTTGGTGTAATCGCGCGCGGCGTCGCGCCATTTGGTGTCACCGGTGTATTCGTAGAGATACCAGAGCGAGCCGGGAAAGAAACCGCTGGTCCAGTCGCGCGCACTGATGGTAACGAGCCGGCCGTCCTTGGTGGTGCGGGGGAAGCAGCGGGCGATTCCGGCGGCACCGGAGGTTTTGAGCGTGTCGAGGAGTTTGGTGTATTGTTGCGCGGCGATGTCGAAGTTTTCGCGCAGGAGTTGCTCTGTTTTGTCGTCGGCTTTTTGGGCGTGCGTCGTGATTGCGGGCATGCTGGCGAGCGCGCTGGTGAGCGCGGGGATGATGAGGAGGTTTCGGAGTGTCATGGATGATGGCATGTTTGATGGCTGTTGTGGTTTTGTGGCTGTTGAAGCTGTTGTGGCGTTTGAGGCGTTTGAGAACTCGGGCAATCGGGATGAATCAGGGTGAGTCGGAGTGAATCAGGATGAGAAAGGGTGAGTCGGAGTGAGAGTGAAAGTGAAAATGAGTGAGTGAGAAGGAGAGGGAGAGGGAAGTTTGCGAGGGGTGCAAAGCGATTCGACAGGATGTGATTCGATAGGATTGGATGCGGTTCGGTGTGGTTCGATGCGGTTGGATGCGATTCGATGTGGCTGTCGTTTTTGTGGCTTTGCCGGCTGGAAAATCACTCGCGCTTGAGCGTGCGGTTCATGAGGTCGGTGATGGTTTTCGGGAGGGCTTTCTGGCGGAAGAGGACGGCGTGGATTTCGTTGAGGAGGGGGATGTCGGTTATGCCGTGCCCGGCGCAGAGTTCGGCGAGCGACTGCGTGGTTTTGTAGCCTTCGATGACGCTGTGGCTTTCGGCGATGAGTGTTTCGGGCGGGCGGCCTTCGGCGAGGCGCTGGCCAAAGGTGCGGTTGCGGCTCCACGCGCCGTAGCTGGTGGCGATGAGGTCGCCGAAACCGCTGAGGCCGTAGAAGGTTTCGGGGCGTGCGCCGAGTTTTTGGCCGATGCGGACCATTTCGGCGAGGGCGCGGGTGAGGAGGGCGGCTTTGACGTTGTCGCCGCGGCGGAGGCCGTCGCACACGCCGGCGGCGATGGCGTAGACGTTTTTCAACGCGCCGCCTAGTTCGACCCCGGCGATGTCGTCGCTGGTGTAGATGCGGAGCGCGGAGCTGCTCATGGCGGCCTGGATTTCGGTCGTGCCGTCGCAGGTGTGCGATGTGGCGAGGACCATCGCGGCAATTTTGCCGAGGGCGACCTCCTCGGCGTTGGTCGGCCCGGAGAGGATGCCGGCGCGGATGTCGGGGATGATGGCGTTGATGATTTCCGAGGGGCGGAGGTGTGTGTCCGTTTCGAGGCCTTTCGCGAGGCTGATGACAAAGCGGAGTTGCGTGGCGAGGGCGCGGTTTTCCCGGATGCGCCGGCAGGTTTCGCGGAGCGCTTGCGCGGGGCAGGCGAGGAGCGCGACCTCGGCCTCCATGAGCACGGGGGTGAGTTCGTGGCCGATTTGGACGCTGGGGGGAATTGTGATGCCGGGGAGATGTTCGGTGTTTTCGTGCGCGGAGGATAGCGCAAGGGCCTGTTCAAAGCGGCGCGGCACGAGTGTAACCGAGTGTCCGAGGCGGCTGAGATGGATGGCGAACGCAGTGCCCCAGGCACCGGCGCCGATGACGGCAAAATTCATAAGCCGGACAGGCTAGGGATTTGCGCGGCGGACTGAAGTAGAAATTTGCGCAAACGAAATGTGCGCAAACGACGGGCGGTCAAATATCCATAGGGCGCGGAGCGGTTTGGGATTGTTTATAATCACTCGATTATAATTCCTCGATCATGGCCGATGCGTCGGGGGGCAGGTGGATTTCCAATTCACCCATGTCGTTCGCGACGAGGATTTCGCCGGAGGAGGACTTCCATTTTTTGGGCCAGCCGGCGGGCAGTTTCATCGTGAAATGGCGGCTGCGGTCGGCGTCGTCACGAAGTCCCTCCTCGGTGTTGCCGGCGAGCATGCGAATTTTTCCGTCAGAGGTGCGCCATGCGCCAATGGCCCCCGTTTGCGCAAGCTCCACCTTGACGGCGTGCAGTGCCGCGCCGGCGCGCAGCAATTCGTTGATCGCCGCGGCAGTCATCGCGTAGGGCGCCACGCCGCCACCCCAGATTTCCTTCAGCGATTGCTGGTTGCCCATGCGAAAATCGGGCGGGTCCCAGAGGAGCAGATTTTTATCCGGGCCGGCGGTGACAAGCTGCGCGCTGCCATCGACACTGTATAAAACACGCGAACCTTTCGCGGAAATCGCGGCGGAATCCGGCATGGTTTTGTTCAGCGCGGTCTGCACCGGAAACTCGCGCGGAAAGTCGCCGGCGAAATCATCGCGCGCATCGAAGGCGTCATTCACCGCCTGATGAATCGAGAATTCAGGTTCGAGTGACGTGGATTCGCGGATGCCGGCGATGGCGAGCAAACGCGGATCAATGCTGCCTGCAAAACTGCCGAAGGCCGCGAGTGGTTTTCCGGCTTCGACGCGTTTGAGCAGGACCGCCTGCTCCGCGTCCGCGAGATGCGAAGGCGTTTGCACGATGGGCAGATCCGTTTGCACTTGCGACAGCCACTCCACGCGTGTCGCCGACATGATTGGCACGGGCCACTTGGCGATGGAGGCGCCCTGCTCGTCGATCCATTGTTTCACGTCACCCGCGGGCGTGGCGTTGGCGGCCTGCCATTCCTGCGCGCTCCGTGTATATACAAGCGTGGGGCCGAAAACCTCCGTCGTCCGCGCCGCATCGCGGACCGCATCGCCGATGGCGCCCGACAAAAACGCAACGTCGTCCGCGCCCAGCAGGCGTTTGCCTTGATTGGCCCACGATATATACGAGCCGCCCGGCATCCTGATGCCGCCGGGTGTTTTTATTGCCGCGTGGGAATACGCCCAGATCGCCCAGCGGAGCCGTTGCGGCGCGGTGTGCAATACATCCCACGATTCCCATGCGTCGAAGGTCTCGATGAGCGGATAATGTTTTACGCGCGTGCCGGCAAGCATGGCTGCGTGCATCAGCGTGTAACCGAGTTGATATGTCCAGCCGGTCGGCGGCTGATTCCAAAAACTATAATGACGCACGCCGACTTCGTTCCACGCGCCGGCCCATGTTTGATCGACAAATATATCAAGAAAGCCGTCCTTCGCGACGCGCTCCAAATCGCAACCGTTGGCACGCCAGTCGCCGATGGCGGTCGCGGCGTTTGAATACATCATGACGAGCGCCCGCGGATTCGCCTGCTTGGTCTCGCGCACAAACGTCATCACATCGGTCGTGGTTTTTTCAATCGCGTCCGGCGAGGGCATGAGTTCGCCAAGCCTGCCCCGCCTCGAATACGGAACCATGAAGCCGAACGAGTCGCGCAACATCAATGCGTCCAGATTGATTTCCTTCGAGAGGCTGCCCCATTGCCTGGCAAACGCGGTACCGACGGGCGTCCCTTCGGAATATCCGTCTGGATACGCGGCGTATTTGATATTATCCGCGTGAAGTTTGTTGCCCGGATCGAAATAGCGATACGCCTTCACATAAGCGCGTCCGGGGATTTTAGGAACCCGTGCCGAAAATGATTCGGGATGTTTTTTCACCCAGGGCGCGATCTCACCATAGGCCCATTCCCAGGCATAAACGAGCGTGCCGACCTTGAAGTTGTCCACGCCGTGCCGCTTTGCGGTTGTGCGCAACAGGGCGGCAAGCCCGCCGAGATCGGCATATGTCCACGGGCCGTAGCCGAGTTTTTCGACCATGACGGGATTCGCAAAACGCTCCTTCCATTTGCGCATGCGCGTCGCGGTGTCGCCGTCGAGCGGCGCGGTTTGCGAAACCCACGGCTGCTGCCCGGTCGCGGGAGGAAGCGTGATGCGCTGCCGCGGGTCTCCGTTCCACTCCATGATATAGCCGACGGTCCAGCCGACGTTCAGGATGAGGCCGCGCTCCCCTTGTATATTTTCAAAAAGCGGAGCAAAACGCTCCCAGAATCCGGCCACCGACTGGCGCATGTTGCCGTGGTCAAACCAATACAAATCAATCTCCAGCCAGCGATCACCGGGAACACTTTGTTCCGCGCGCACGGACTGCGATTGATCCGGAGCCGCCGCGCACGCATCGCCATGCGCAAACATGGCTGAAATTGCGAGCAGGGCCAGGGACAGTGCCGGACAGCGGAGGGGGATGGTTGGCATGATTGGTATTATTTGATGATGATAATGATGATAATTATTATCTGATGTTACGCGGTCGGCAAATTTCGCAGGGCCTGACCTTGTGTCAGGCCGTGCTCGCGAAGGAGACCACATTGGTAATTCGCGGCCTGACACAAGGTCAGGCCCTACATGTCGCGTAACATCAGTTATTATTCTGAAAGTAACATTGTTTTCCAAGTATTGCGCCCAAAGCATTCCGCCTGCGCCCCCTCAAATAAAGCCCGGTGTCATGGACTGATATTCATACCACCGAGGCGAAGCAGGGGACAATAAAAAGCCCCCGCCGGATTGTGCGGCGGGGGCTTTGCGGGATCGTGTTTTCTCTCCAGCTTCCAGTGAAACGCGATCAGTTGATGGCGATCTTGCGCGGCTTGAGCGCCTCGGCTTTGGGCAGCGTGACGGTCAGGATGCCGCCGGCAAAATCGGCTTTGATTTTTCCAACGTCGATCTCGCCGTCGTGATGGAGCGCGAGGGAAAACGACGCGTCGGCGGACTCGCGGTGAAGCACCGTCCATGTCTCGGGACATTTCCAGGTGCGTTCACCATGGATGGTGAGCACGCCGGCTTCGTCGGTGACCGAGAGGCCCGTCTTCGCGACGCCGGGCAGCGCCACGGTGAGCGTCCAGGCGGAGGCGTCGGCGGCGGGCGCCACGGTGTAGCGCGGGCGGACCGTCGTCTCCGACTCGGTGTTGCAGGCGGCGGGCGTCCGCGGACGGCTGGTGAAGGAATGAGTATTGTTGAGCAGTGTCATGATTAATTGTCCTTTGTATTGAGTGTTGTATGTTGTGTGTTGTGCATTGCGCGCTGTGTGTTGCGCGTTGTGTATTGCGCACCGGTGTTGTGTATTGTGCGCCGGTGTTGCGTTGATGAAGCGCCGCCGCGTCAGTTGACCGAGATGGTGAATTTATGCGGCTTGGCGGCCTCCTGTTTCGGGAGCGTGATGGTGAGAATGCCGTTCTTGCTGGCGGCGCTGATTTTGTCGGTCTGCGTGTTTTCCGGGAGGAGCACGGTGCGCTTGAACGAGAGCGTCTCGGCGTTGTCGCCGGAGCCGGTTTTGCGCGTGGCGGAAATCTCCAGGTTGCCATCGGCGACCTCGACCGAAATGTCATTGCGGTCGACGCCGGGCAACTCGGCGCGCACGTAGGTGTTGTCCTCGTCCTCGTAGAGATCGACGGGGAACAGTCCCTCCGAATTGAACGGGCCGGTGCCGTTGTCAAAGTTGAACACCGAGTCGAGCATGTCCTCGATCTGGTTTTCAAAATCGCCGGCAAGCCGGCGCGCAAAGAAGGGCGAGAGCGCACGTCCGAAGTTTTGTGCGAATGGATAAGTATGACGTGTGATATTCATGATTTTGTCTTTTTGTTGTAGTGTGGTTGCGCGGTTAAGCGCGTTGTTTTCGTCGAAGCGAACGTTGCCAATATATAAGCCGGATCGGTGCCACGGGGGTGAAATTTTCAAATGACTGCAACTCCAGCACTTGGTTTTTTCGGGGTGTGACAATCGGGAGGTCGCGGGCGTGACGCGATGTCGCGAGGCGGGAAATTTCGTCACGAACAGGGGCAGTGAGGACAATTCACCGGTGGCCAGTCCGCCCACGCCGCGAGCGGGGGGAAATAATCCCGGAACTGATGTTACGCGACCGGCGGACGCACTGCCCTACCGCCAAAGGCTCACTGTGTCTTCCACGGGCACCCAGCCGGTCTGGCCGTCATCGAAAACGAGGCGCACCCAGCCGGGGAAGGGTTTGTCCGCGATGGCCACGGTGCCGGCGGGGAGCGGGGAGGTTTTTTGCGTTGTGTCGGCAACCGTGGGAATCGAGCGCAACGATCCCGCTTTCCACACGATCACGGCGCGCGCATCCTTGGCGGCGCCGTAGGCGTGCAGGCTGAGCAGCGAGACTGTCGTGCCGAGCACGGCGCAGCCGAGGGAAACGCCGGCGAGAACCAGCAGGAGGACGCGGCGGCGGCGTCCGTAGACGTTGAACAACACGAGGGCGAAGGCGAGCGCGGCCAGCGTGACCGAGATGCCGAGGGCGCATTGCCACCGCGCCGGGGAAAAACGCAGCGCGACTTCACGCACGGGGCCGGAACGGGTGACTTCCGCGACCGCGGTGGGCGTGTAGCCGGCGCGGCTGAGCGTGAGGACAACGTTGCGGAGCACCGCGGGTTCGTCCGGGCGCTGCACAAACGCGGCGACGGCTTGCGCGCCGGCCTCGGCCCAGCGGTCTTGCTGCGCGAGGGCAAGCGAGAGATTGTGGCGGGCAACCCAGTCGGTCGGCGCGGCGGCGGCACGGCGGCGCCAGATGGCCTCGGC
>JAISGL010000427.1 GCA_031263125.1 Opitutaceae bacterium
AAGCTCTTCGAGGAAACAGTGCGCGCAAATGGAAAACTCCCGCTGCCCACCGTATTGAGATGCCAGATACGATACTTCACCGAGGGCGCCGTGCTGGGTTTCAGGGAATTCGTCACGAAGCAACTCGTGGACTATCGTCGAAAGACAGGTTTGCTCCGCAAAAAACAGCCCCAGGCCCTGCCGCCAGTATGCGACTGGGGCGGCGGCGCGGGCGCGGACGACATCATGGTCATGCGTGCGCCGAGAAAACGGATGCCTGGTTGATGGGTTGATGGTTAATGGCTCTGCGCCGTCTCCAATCCGGGTAGCAAAAATGCCCGTGTAACGGAGAGCGAAGTTCCGCCCAGCGCAAATACTCACTGGCGCACTCTGGCACTCACTGACACATTCATCGGCACAACTTTGGCATGCATCACGTTGGACGGATGTCGCCGCAGGTATCGCCGGGTATCGCCAAATGTCGCCGGATGTTGCGCGGACAGTGCGCGGACAGGGTTGATAACTGATGTTACGCGGCGCGTACGTAGTGCAGGATGCCAAGCCTGCCGACGAGGCGAAGCCTCGCCCGGTTCGGAAAAAAACGAATATCCGGCGGCATGCGGCAAACAAAGCAGGTTTGGCAGCCTGCGCTACGTTACGACGACTGGCGCAGTTGCTTTGGGAACGCCGACTTAAATCGATTTAAGTCGGGTTAAGTGTTAAGTATCAAAGAGATTCAAAAGACGCCGCTGTGTTCTTCCACCACCAACCAAACCCGCCCCCCGCGATTGGGCGAGGGCGAGGACAACGCAGCGCAGAGTCTGTCCCTAGGATTCCTGGAGTCGGATTCCTGGAGTCTGTCCCTGTGAGTCTCTGTGAGTCTTTACGACGACTGGCGCGGTTACCCGTGAGAACGCCGACTTAAATCGATTTAAGTCGTGTTAAGTGTTAAGTATCAAAGAGATTCAAAAGGCGGCGCTGTGTTCTTCCACCACCAACCAAACCCGCCTCCCGCGATTGGGCGAGGGCGAGGACAACGCAGCGCAGAATCTGTCCCTAGGATTCCCGCTAGGATTCCCGGAGTCTGTCCCTATGAGCTTGTGAGCGCGGCGAGGAGCGCGGCGCGGGCGCGGGCACGGGTGCGTTTCGCGGGCACCTTTGCATGCGAAATGCCATGCGCCCGCTTGGTGTATCTCGAAAATTCATCGCGGGCAAATATCCCCGCGCTCCCAAGGACGCGCTCCCAGGCGCTGCCGCGTAACATCGATTAATAACTGATGTTACGCAACCGGCAGATTTTGTAGGGCCTGACCTTGTGTCAGGCCGCGAATTACCTGCGTGGCCTCCTGCGCATGCGCGGCCTGACACAAGGTCAGGCCCTACGGGTCGCGTAACATCAGATAATAAGTCTGCCCTGCCCGCCGCATCGTAAAGTGGCACTGGCTGGCACGACGTTGGGGCGCAACGCGCGGCGGCGGGGAGAGCGGCGGTTTGGGTTTGTGGCAACTTTTTTTGGGGTTCCCGCGTCAATCAGGGCCTGGCCCGCAGCGGGCGAAAAAAACAAATCCATAAAAACAGCAGAATTCATTATGAGAACGATTAAATTGGGACAGTCGGAGTTGCAGGTGCCGGTGGTCGCGGTCGGGTGCATGCGCCTCCACCGCCTGGGCGCGGGAGGGGAGGCGGAGCGGTTTGTGCAAACGGCGCTGGACCAGGGCGCGAATTTTTTTGACCACGCCGATATCTACGGCGGCGGCACGTGCGAGGAGATTTTCGCCGGCGCCGTGCGCTCGCTCGGCATCGCGCGCGAAAAACTCATCCTCCAGTCCAAATGCGGCATCGTGCGCGGGCGCTTGGTTGATTTTTCGAGGGAGCATATCCTCGATTCCGTGGACGGCAGCTTGAGACGGCTGCGGACCGACTATCTTGACGTGCTGCTCTTGCATCGTCCCGACGCGTTGGTGGAGCCGGAGGAGGTCGCCGGGGCTTTCGATGTCCTGCACGCCAGCGGCAAGGTCCGCCACTTCGGCGTGTCCAACCAGAATCCCATGCAAATCCGGCTGCTGCAAAAATCGCTGCGGCAGCCGGTCGTGGCCAACCAGCTCCAGTTGAGCATCACGAACGCGACCATGATTTCCGCGGGCATCCACGTGAACATGCTGGAGGACAGTTCGGTGGATCGCGATGGCGGCGCGCTGGATTTCTGCCGGCTGGAGAACATCACGGTGCAGCCGTGGTCGCCGTTCCAATACGGGTTTTTCGAGGGGGTGTTTCTCGACAATGAAAAATTTCCGAAACTGAACGCCAAGATCAACGAGCTTGCCGCCAAGTACCAGGTGTCGAACACCACCATCGCGATTGCGTGGCTTTTGCGTCATCCGGCGAACATGCAGCCCGTGACGGGGACGATGAACATCGGGCGGCTGAGGGATTGCATCAAGGCCGCCGATGTCCGCATCACCCGCGAGGAGTGGTATGCGATTTATCTCGCGGCGGGGAATACGCTGCCGTGAGGCCGGGTGGGGCGGTCGGCAGATTTCGCAGTGCCTGACCTTGTGTCAGGCCCTGCATGCGTGGGAGGCCATACTGGTAACTGATGTTACGCGGACGGCAGATTTCGTAGGACCTGACACAAGGTCAGGCCCTGCGGGGTTGCGTGATATCAGGGATTGGCGGTTCGGGGATTGGCGGTTTGCATTGACGTTTTCCATCACACCAGCAGCAGCGCGGGCGCTTCGAGGAGCGTTTTTAACGCGGCCAGATAGTGCGCGCCCAGGGCGCCGTCCACGACGCGGTGGTCGCAACTGAGTGTGAGCGTCATGGTCTGGCCAATGACGATCTGGCCGTTTTTCACGACGGGTTTCACCACGGTCGCGCCGACGCCGAGGATCGCGGCGTTGGGCGGGTTGATGATGGGGTTGAATTTCACGACGCCCATCATGCCGAGGTTGCTCACGCAGAAGGTGCCGCCGGTGAACTCGGCCGGCGCGAGTTTTTTTTCCTTCGCGCGGTTGCCGAGCGTTTTGGCCTCGGCGCTGATTTGGAAGACGGTTTTTGCGTGCGCGTCGCGGATGACGGGCGTGATGAGGCCGTCCTCGATGGCGACGGCAAACGAGATGTGCGCGGCGCCGTGGTGGCGGATTTGCGCGCCTTCCCAGGTGGCGTTCACGGAGGGGACGCGGCGGAGGGCTTCGGCGCAGGCTTTCAGGATGAGGTCGTTGACGGAGAGTTTGACGCCTTCTTTTTCGAGGGCGGCGTTGAGTTGCCGGCGCAGGGTGAGGAGCGGTTCGGCGTCGACTTCGACGTCGAGGTAGAAGTGCGGGATGGTTGTCTTCGCTTCGAGGAGGCGGCGGGCGATGGCGCCGCGCATGTTGCTGACGGCGACGGCGCGTTCCTCCTGGATCGGGCCGGGGGGGAATGCGGAGTGCGGAGTGCGGAATGCGGAATTGGGCGTTGCCGCGCCGGGGAGCGTCGGGGCGGGTGGCGCGGGGGGGGCGGGGGTCGCGGCGGCGGCGATGATGTCGGCGCGGACGATGCGGCCTCCGCGTCCGCTGCCTTGGAGGCGTGTGTAGTCGATGCCTTTTTCGCGGGCAAATTTGCGCGCGAGCGGTGAGATGCGGATGCGTTCGCTGGGGATGCGCGGGGCTTCGGTTTTGGGTTTGGGTGGCTCGGTGGTCGCGGGGGCGGTGGTTGTGGTGTCCGGTTTGGGGTTGGCGGGCGCGGTCGTGGGCGCGGAAATGGGCGCGGGCGTAGGTGCGGTTGACGGGGTGGGTGTCGTGACGGTTGACGGGGCGGGTGTTGCGACGGTTAACGGGGTGTGTGTCGTGAGCGGCGTCTCCGCGGGAGATGGCGGGGGGGCGACGGTTTCGCCGGGGTCGCCGATGGCGCAGAGCGGGGCGCCGATGGGGACTTGCGCGCCGGCGGGGGTGAAGATTTTCAGGAGCGTGCCGTCGAAAAAGTTTTCAACCTCCATCGTGGCTTTGTCGGTTTCGACTTCGGCAAGTATGTCGCCCGTTTTCACAGGGTCGCCTTCCTTTTTGAGCCATTTGATCAGCGTGCCCACCGTCATGGTGTCGCTGAGTTTGGGCATGTCGATGATTTGTGCCATGGGTCGCGGTGCTTATGCTGATGCTTGTGCCAGTGCTGATGCTGATGCTGATGTGAAATAGTTAATGAAAAATGAGGGGTGGATAATGAGCGGAGTCGGGATGCGTTTGAAGGATTAAATCGTGGAATGGTTATGCGCGTGGGGTTTTTGACCTGGGAGCGCGGGCATCTCTGCCCGCGATGCGTGTTCGAAAGACACGTAAGTGACCGTGCGAGCACCTCGTAGCCGGCGGGGGGATTTGCGGGTAAGCTGAGCGGATGAAAACAATCAGCACGGAAGTGGCGGGGGACAAAAGCCGGCGCGACATGCGAGGCC
>JAISGL010000028.1 GCA_031263125.1 Opitutaceae bacterium
CACGTCTCTGGCATCCCTCCGGGATGCGGTGCTTTTTATGTTGGGTTCCGGTGGTATCGCTCGCAAAGCCTCGCTTAACCACCGGCTAATATCTGGCAAGCCTCCGGCTTGCCCCGGCGGTGTCGCCCTACCAAATGCCGACCTTCGCGTAACATCAGTTATTAACTGATGTTATGCGGATGGCAGGATTTTGTAGGGTCTGACCTTGTGGATAGAGGGTGTTCGGCACTACATGCCCTGCGCAATTCAGGCCGCGCACGCGTAGAGAGGTTACATTGGTAATTCGCGGCCTGACACAAGGTCAGGCCCTACGTGCTGCGTTATAACAGTTATATGGGCAAAATATGAAAACTTCCGAACGGTTGCTGGGCATGTGCAGCAACCGTTCGGAAGGATATGATTTTATTTTTCAAAATCAATACTCTTTTTTTATTTTGCGACTGATTAACTGATGTTACGCGGTGCGTAGGGCCTGACCTTGTGTCAGGCCGCGAATTACTGTGCGGCCTCCTACGCGTGCGCGGCCTGACACAAGGTCAGGCCCTACAAAATCCTGCCGGCTGCGCAACATCAGTTATTAAAAGCGAAATCTTTTTGTTACCTTCTCCGCGCCGCCCGGTTTATACTGATGCAACGGCAACTTCGCTTCCTTTTCCACACTTCCTTTCCACGCTTACTTTTCCACGTTTTCCACGCTTCATGCTCTCCATCCAGGCCATTACAAAAAAGTTCGGCGCATTCACCGCACTGGACGCGGTCTCGCTTGAAATCGCTCCCGGCGAATTTTTCGGACTCCTCGGCACCAACGGCGCCGGCAAAACGACGCTCATGTCGCTCATCGCCGGATTGCGCGCGCCGGACTCGGGCGTCATTTCGTCCGGCGCCGATGGTGGGAAACGGAATGCCGCGCTCGGCCTCGTGCCGCAGTCGATCGCGCTCTACGCCGACCTGAGCGCCGAGCAAAACCTGCGCATTTTCGGCGAACTGCAGGGACTGCGCGGCGCGACTCTGCGCGAGCGGGTGGCGGAGGCGCTCGATGCCGCGCGACTGGCCGGACGCCGCAAAGACGCCGTGAAAACCTTTTCCGGCGGCATGCAGCGCCGCCTCAACCTCGTCGCCGCGCTGCTGCACCGTCCGCAACTTCTCCTCTGCGACGAACCGACCGCCGGCGTCGATCCGCAATCGCGCAACGCCATCTTCGACCACCTCGAACGTCTCAACCGCGACGGCCTCACCGTGATTTACTCGACGCATTACATGGAGGAAGCCGCGCGCCTCTGCTCGCGCATCGGCATCATTGACCACGGCAAAATCCTCGCGCTCGGCACACTCGGCGACCTGCTCGCGCTGCTGCCTTTCGAGGACGAAATCATTTTCCCGGACACGCCCGCCACCGCCGCGTTTGCCACGCGCATCGCCGCCTGCGGCAGACTCATCGCGAAAGACGGCGCACACCATTTCCTGCCGCGCCCGTCCCCGTCGCTGAAGCTCTCGGAGTTTTACCGCCACGTCGAGGAATCCGGCCTGCCCGCGCGCCTCTTCGAGCAACGGCGCCCCACGCTCGAAGCCGTGTTCCTCCACCTGACCGGGCGCACGCTGCGCGACACGAAATGATCATCGCGGGCAAAATGTCCGCACCCGCAAAATATCCACGCTCCTCCAGAAAACACGCCCGGCATCTTATAATCCATGTCCACCATTCTCACCCTGATCCGCAAGGACTGCGCGCTGTTCAAACACGACCGCACCGCGCTCATGCTCACGTTTCTCGTGCCGGTCATCATGATCTACGTTTTCGGACAAGTCTTCGGCATCAACCGCAAAGACACCGGACCGAACGGCATCCCGCTCGCCGTCGTCAACAACTGCGCGAACCCCGCCGCGCAACGCCTCATCGACGCACTCCGCGCCGAGAAAGGTTTCCGCGTCATCACCACGACAACCGCGACAATCGTGACCGGCGTGACCGGCGGTGCAGGCGAGGCCGGCGGTGCAGGCGCGACGGGCGGTGCAAGCGTGACCGGCGTGACCGGCGGTGCAAGCGGTGCAGGCGCGGCGGGCGAGGCCGACGGCGCCGGCAGCTCCGCGCGCCCGCTCACCGAGGCCGATCTGCGTCCGCTCATGCACGACAATGTGTTTCGTTTCGCGGTCGTGATTCCCGCCGACTTGATCGGCGGCGAAAAATTTGGCGTGAACCTCAAACTGCTCTCCAACCCGCGCAACGAAATCGAAACGCAGACCGTCAGCGGCCTGTTGCAAAAATGTATTTTCTCGAACGTGCCGCAATTGCTCGGCCAGTCCATGCAGGAGAGCATGAAGACGCGTCTCGGCGGCGACGGGCGAAACAAATTTAACCGCGACATCGCCGGCGCCGTTTCAAAATCATTCGACGTCAGCGAAACCGATGTCCTGCGCAGTCTCGAAGCCGGCAATTTCGGCTTCGGACTCACGCATGCCGCCGCCGCGGAAAAAACAGAAGGCGGTATGCGGACGGAAAGCGGCATGCGGATGAACGACGTCATGCGGATGGACGACGGCATGCGGACGGATGGCGGCATGCGGGAACCGGGCATGCGGGAATTGGGTGTTGCGGAAAACGGCGGCGGTGGCGGGACGGACGCCGCGAAACCGGCGAATCCTTTCGGCGGGCTGATTCGCATCGAAAGCGAGCAAGTGATCGGCAGGGACGTGAAAAGCCCGGCGGCGGCGCGCAACATCGGTGGCTGGGCGATCATGTTTTTGCTCTTCTCGGTATCGCATTCGGCGAAGGCGCTCTTCGACGAAAAGCACGCCGGTCTGTTTCAACGCATGTTCGCGTCGTCCGTGCGACCCGCGCATGTGTTGTGGAGCAAGTTTGTCTTTGGCGTGCTGCTGGGTCTCGTGCAGTTGCTCGCGCTCTTCTTCGCCGGACGCATCATGTTCGGACTTGATGTGGTGGCGCATTTCCGGGCGCTTGTGCTTGTGAGCCTCGCATCGTCCGGCGCGTGTACGGGGTTTGGCATGTTGATAGCGTCGGTCGCGCGAACGTCCTCCG
Source organism: Opitutaceae bacterium (assembly GCA_031263125.1). Taxonomy (GTDB): domain Bacteria; phylum Verrucomicrobiota; class Verrucomicrobiia; order Opitutales; family Opitutaceae; genus Ereboglobus. The sequence continues at coordinate 3,035 of JAISGL010000028.1, forward strand.
CCGCCAATTCGCTGACCACGCTGCTCGTGCTCCTCATGTGCTGCCTTGGAGGCGCGTGGGTGCCGGTGAGTTTCATGCCGGGGTTTCTTCAGAAAATCAGCGTGTTCACGATTCCGTATTGGGCGATTGAGGGCTTTGCCCAGGTGTTCTGGTCGGGCGATTCAATCGCGCAACTTGCGCCCACGCTTGGCGTGCTCTGCGGCATCACCGCCGGCGCGATGGCAATCGCCTGGTGGCGTTTCAGGCGCGGGACGATTTTCGAACCGTGAGCCTTGAACAGGAGGGGCGGACGGCGCGGAAGGAAAAAGAGGAGGGTGCCACGAAAACTTGCGCCTGTGCGCGGCGTTCGTTTTTCTTTGCCGTTTCACCATGAACGACCTGATCGAAGACCTGAAGTGGCGCGGCCTGCTGGCCGACTGCACCGACGAGAGCACGCTTGCGGAGCGTCTGTCCAAGGGGCCGATCACGTTGTATTGCGGCTTCGATCCCACCGGCGACTCGCTTCACGTGGGGCATTTGATGGGACAGCTCATGCTGCGCCGTTTCCAGCTCGCCGGACACCGGCCGCTCGTGCTCGCGGGCGGCGCCACGGGCATGATCGGCGATCCGTCGGGACGCTCGGCGGAGCGCAATCTGCTCCCTCCCGCGCAGCACGCGCACAATCTTGCGTGCATCACGCGGCAGCTCTCGAAGCTGCTCGACTTTGAGCATCCGGTGAATCCGGCGCGATTGATCAACAACATCGACTGGACCGTCGGCGTGACGTTTCTCGATTTTCTGCGCGACGTCGGAAAACATTTTTCGGTCAACCTGATGATGGCCAAGGACAGCGTGCGCTCGCGCATGGAGGGCGAAAACGGGATCAGTTACACCGAGTTCAGCTACATGCTGCTTCAGGCGAATGATTTTTGCCACCTGCGCAAAGCCTGCGGATGCGAGTTGCAAGTCGGCGGTTCCGACCAGTGGGGCAACATCACGCTGGGCACGGATTTGATTCGCAAAAAACTCGGCGCCGGCGCGTGGGGCTGGACGTTTCCGCTCATCACCAAGGCCGACGGCACGAAGTTCGGCAAAACCGCATCAGGCGCCGTGTGGCTCGATCCGGAAAAAACGAGTCCCTACAAATTCCACCAGTTTTTCGTGAACACGGAGGACGCGAAGGTCATCGGGCATTTGAAAAGATTCACGTTCCTCCCCCGCGGGGAAATCGAACGGCTCGAAACCGCCCATGCGGCGAATCCCGGCGCGCGCGAGGCGCACCGCGCGCTTGCCCGCGAAGTGACGACCCTCGTGCATGGCAAGGCCGCGTGCGAGGACGCGATTCGCGCCAGCCAGATCATGTTCGGCGGCGGACTCGACGGGATTGGCGAGAGCGTGTTCAACGACGTGGTCGGCGAAGTGACGACAAAAGACATCGGGCGTGCAAAACTCGACGGCGCGGGCACCGCGTTGACGGATTTGCTCGTGTACGCCGGTCTCGCGACCTCGAAGGGACAGGCGCGCAAGGACATCGAGGGCGGTGGCATTTACGTGAACAACATTCGCGCCGGTGAAATCACGCGCGCCGTGGCGGCGGCGGATTTGTTATTCGGCAAATACGTGCTCCTGCGCAAAGGCAGGAAGAGCCACGCGGTCGTGCGGGTGGGGTGAGCGGCGTGTGAACGGCGTGCGCGGCGTGAGCGTGGTGAACGGCGTAAGCGGGGTGAACGGCGTGAGCATGGTCGCAAAAATGCCCGCGATTCCAAGCTCTGCCGCGTTATAAAAGATACCCTTGCTCACTCACTCATTCCCTCATCTCTCACTCTCTCACTCCCTTACTCACTGATGTTACGCGGTGCGCCCGTAGCGCAGGCTGCCAAGCCTGCTGACGAGGCGCTGCCTCGCCCGGTTCTAAAAAACGACCACCCGGCGGCATATGGCAGGCAAAGCAGGCGGTGCGGTCAAGTAGAGCCTGTCCCTATTTCTATTTGACTGATTTGACTGATTCACACGTGCGCGGTCTGACGCAAGGTCAGGCCTTGCGCGCTGCGTAACATAAGTTACTCAATGATGTTACGCAACACGCAGGGCCTGACCTTGCGTCGCGCCGGGATTGGCGCGACAGCGGCAGGCGGGACGCCCGCGTTCAGGGAATAGCGCGGGCGGGACGCCCGCATCGGAGACGGCATGAGGGCGGCACTTCGCGCCGTCCACGGGCAAGATGCCCGTGCTACGCGAGGCGAGGCTTCGCCTCGTCAGCAGGCTTGGCAGCCTGCGCTACGTATGTGCCGCGTAACGTCAGATGGTAATTCGCGGCCTGACACAAGGTCAGGCCCTGCAAAATCTGCCGGCTGCGTAATATCAGTTAGAATTTGGGATTTGGCGTTTGGCCATTGGCTACCGGGATTTGGAATTTTTTTTGGCGTTTGGCCATTGGGATTTGGAATTTTTTTGATTATCACAACTCGTATTTTGCGCCGTTCACCTTCACGGCGTTCACCTTGAAATTCTTCACCATCGCGCCGGTATCGAGTTTTGGTTTTTGCAACGTCACGTCGATGTTTTCAAGCGTCACGCCGTCGATGATGTCGTTTGCGTTTCCATTGAGCGTGCCAAACGAACCGTAGCGGCCGGTGATGTTGCGGATCGTGAGATTGCGCACGACCGACGGCGGGGACTCGTGGCCCTTCAGATCAAAATATTGCAGCCACGGCCTCGCGCTTATCAGCGCGCCTCCGTCGGCATTGAGGCGGATGTTCTCGTAGAGAATGTTTTCGTAAAGCTGCGGCGTGTCGGGACGCAGTTTCAGGCGGACGACCGAGTTCTGGCTGTTCACATCGCAGTCGCGCACGGTGACGCCGCGCACAATCGTGGCCTCGCTTCCGAAAGTCACCACGCCGTGGCCGGCGTCGAACGTGCATTTCTCGATGAGAATATTTTCGACGGGCGGGCTGGCTTCGTCGCGGTCCGCCAGCGGTCCTTTGCTGCCCTTGATCGCGATGCAGTCGTCATCAACCGCGAAACGGCACCGGCGCACAATCACGTCGCGGCAACTGTCCAAGTCGAGGCCGTCGGTGCTCGGCCCGCGGCCCTTTTCCCTGGAGATGGCAATGTCGAGGTCCTCGACCACCACGTCGCGGCAGCGGTAAAGATGCACATTCCAGAAACCCGAATCGCGCAGCACAAGCCCGCTGATGCGCACGTCCGAGCATGTGTCGACAAACATCAGGCGCGGGCGCTCGACGTCGAGGTTGGTGGTTTTCCGGTTCTCCCGGATGCGCCGCCCGAACTCGGCCCAGAACGTGGCGCCATTGCCGTCGATTTTTCCCGGCCCGCCGATGCGCACGCGCGGGAGGTTTTGCGCGTTGACGAGCGCCATGCGCCACGGCTCGACGTGGCCCTCGATGCGCGTGTCGCGTTTTGGATAATCGGCGATGTCGTTTGAACCAAGCAGCACCGCCTCCGCGGCCAGATAAAGCTCGGCGCCGTTTTTCAGAAAAATCGAACCGCTGCGAAACACGCCTTTCGGAATGACAACGCGTCCGCCATCAGGCGTGGCGGCGGCCTTGTCGATGGCGGCCTGGATTGCAGCGGTGTTGAGCGTCGTGCCATCGCCGAGCGCGCCGAAATCGGTGACGGCAAAATCACGCGGCGCGGCGGCGAGTAGTGCGGACGTGGCGGACGTGATGCAAAGCAAGAAAAGCGCGATGGAGATGGTGGAAATGGAGAATCGATTCATGAGCGCGAACACTGTCAGACGAATGATCTCAAACCAAGCGGTCGTCATGTAGACAGTCAGACTCCCGGAAAAACGCGCGCAACCGGGAGCGTCGGAACCGGGAGCGCCGAAGCCGGATCATCACTCCGCACGCGTTCAAGCCGGGGCTGAAGAGAAAGGCAGGTGTCATTGCGAAGATGATAATCAAGTGAGCGACCCGGAGTGGAAGCGAAGGGAACGCGCCGAAAGGAGAAGGCGGTTTTCATTTGATGACTTTCCAGTGTCCGCCTTTGTCGGGACCGATGCGGCGAAGATGTCCTGATGCCTTGAGTTTTTCGATGCGCCTCCTGACCGCTTTGACAGAAAGTGAAAGTTCGCTTGCGATGCCGGCTACGCTGACCGTTGGGGTGGTGGAAATCATATCCAGAATGTCGTTTCCTTTTTCTTGCCCTTTTCTTGCCCTTTTCTCGCCCTTTTCTTGCCCTTTTCTTGCCCTTTTCTTCCCGTTTTCTTCCCGTTTTCTTCCCGTTTTTCCGATCGTTTTCCTGCCGTTTTCCGATTGCGCCCCGCGTGTCATTCTTCGCCCCGGCCAGGTCAATGGCCCGGTCAAAGGGCAGCGAAAAACGGATGATGGAACTCGAAAAGTGAAAAATCCCGCGTCCATATTTTTCGACGACAAACGGAATGCCGGAACCAAGGCGCTCGACATATTCGAGGTCCTTGAAAATCCGCATGATTTCCGGATTGCGCGGACGGGAAACGCCGCTGAAAAACTCCCCCTGTGTCATTCCGCTGACAAGCCCACCGTAGGAGGTAATTGCAAAGCGGTCGGAAAAAATCTCGAAAACCGGTGTGTCGCCATTTGTATAATCGTTGTGCGCAAAAGCGTTGATAATGAGTTCGCGCAAAGCCGCGCTGTCAACGAGACGCAATTCCTCCCTGGGTTTCATGCCGCGCTTGCGCGCCTGGGTTATGTTTTCAATGTCAAATTTATCCAGGACCTTCTGCATCGCCTTCACAAGCGAGCAGTCGCCGTATTCCTCGTTTTCACGCAGGCGCATTTTGTTTGTTCCCCACCATTTTGCCACGCGGACGGAAATGCGGTTCGTGTCGGCAAACAAATAGGCGAGTTGATTGAATTTCCCGTCAGGCATTGTCAAATCAAGCGTCCTGGCGAAGTGCCGGTTCAGGACGACTCCTTTGCCCTCGTAGAAAATTTTCAGTTGGTTGAATGTCAGGTCTTGATGGCGGGAAACGACCCCGGTCAGCGCGGCGGGCTGGCGGCGGTTCATCAAGTGTTCAATATGTTCCTCTGTCATGGGCTGGGCGGCGCTGCCGATGCGCAGGAAACAACCCCTTTCAGAACGTCCGTATTTTCGGATGTAATACGGCACCGCCGGGCCACCGGCGAGGTTGAGAACAACGATTTGTTTTCCGTCTTTTTCCTCGATGAACAAATCAAACAAACCGAGCGTTCCCGGACGAATATTATTCACGATGCGGTCTTTGATTTGCAGTTGGAGCGCGTCGGCGTCGTTCACGCCGGTAACATTCCCCTCGTCATTGACGCCAAAGTGGATTTGTCCGCCCCCGGCATTCAGGAACGCCACGGCCTCCTTCTCAAGGTCGTCGGTAAGCGTGAGTTTGAATTCGAGGCGGTTGGATTCGGTGCTCATGGTCGGGTATAAATGCACGCTTTCCACTGGCACGGCACGGTGAGCGGACGGCGGGCGCAAAATCGGCGGCGGGTTGGTCTTGGGAGAATCCATGACACCGGCAGAATGACAGGATTTTGCCAGACGCAACAAGCGCGCAAATGGCTGTCCGCGGGTGTTCCCAGCTTCGGGCGTTTGCCAGCTCCTCCTTGTGCGTGCGGATTATGGAGGTCATCGTTCCGGCATGTCGCCTGTGGATCAACGCCGGGCACCTGCGCGCCGCGCACGAGCGGCAGGCGGCGATATGCCGTGCCATGACGCCGCAGGCACGCCTGGGACAGGCGCTGCGCATGAATCGCTCCATGCGCGAACTCATGGCGGCGGGGTTTCGCGCGCGGCATCCGGATTGGTCGGAGGCGCAAATCAAAAAAACCGTGGCGGAGCGCATTCTCCATGCACGCACCGGATGAAATAACTGATGTTACGCAGCCGGCAGATTTTGTAGGGCCTGACCTTGTATCAGGCCACGCACGCGTGGGAGGCCACATTGGTAGTTCGCGGCCTGACACAAGGTCAGGCCCTACGAAATCTGCCGACCTTCGCGTAACATCAGTGAAATAAGTTTGTTTGCGCAACGGCTCGAAACCGTGGGCGCGACCTGCATGGAATGAGGGATGAGGGAAGGAGGGATGAGGGGAGTAGGGATAAGGGATGAGGGAGTGAGGGAATGAGTGGGAATCGTGCGCCGTCATTTCCCCGCTTTTTCCCCGCCCCTGAAAATCGCGTCCTGGTCCAATCCCGTGAGCCGTTGCAGGCCGTTGAGCAATTTCCACAATATCACCATCAGCATCACCATGCTCGGAATCACGATTACCGGCCAGCTCCACAGGTGCATCTGGCCGAGTTGCGAATTAAACTCCTCCGTGCGCGGCTCGGCGGTGATCAGATGACGCGCCAGGAAAAAATTCAGCACCGCGCTGACAAAAAACGTCAGCGCGAGCCACTTGTTTGCCCCCGCGAGGAGTTTTTCAAACGCGCCCCGAGCGCCGCGTTCGCCGAGCGCCGCGTCGACCCGCGGGGTGTCGATCACCGCGTCATTATAAACAAGCGCGCGCACGAGCGGTTTTTTTGTGCGCGACGAAACCAGCACCGCCACGCCGATGATCGACGGCGCCAGCGCCTCCTTCATCGCAAACCAAATGCCGCCCAGCTTCAGCAACCCCAGCCCGCCACTCAGCAACACCCCGCAAAACCCGATGATCGAAATGATATTCGTGTGCCTGCGCACCGCCATGTCCCACGCGCCGTAACAAATCGGAAACGCCAGCGCCACGAGCAGCCCCCACACCGGCCCGAGCCATTTCTCCGAACTGAACTTCATCAGGATGACCGTCGGAATCGCGATGTTGCACACGAGGTTGAGCAGCATGTTTTCTTTTTTCGGCGCGGGCTTCGCGGACGTTTCGGACGCCGGCGGGGCGGACGCGGGAACGGCAGGCTGGCTCTCTTCTGGTGTGGACATGCGCCCAACTCCATACGCAAACCCCGTCCCGCAGAAAGGAAAATCCACGCGCCCCGCGCTTTTCGTGTTTTCCCGCCGGCGCCAACCCTGCCACGCTCCCGCGCATGATTCTCCCCGGTGTCAACATCGACCATTATCTGGCTGATCGGTCTGATCGGACTGATCTGGCTGATCTGGCAGATCGGACTGATCTTTTTTCCACACCCAACCTCCAACATGGACGCTGAAATCAACGCTCTTCGCGAACGCCTGCAATCCAGCCCGCGTGTCCCCTTTCCCGACATGCCGCCCGGCGGCGTGCTCGTCGGACTCGGCGCCGACGTGGTCGACATCGACCGCATCCGCGCCGTGCATGAACGCCAGGGCGGACGCTTTCTCGAACGCGTCTATACTCCCTGCGAAATTTCCTACTGCATGGGCATGGGCGACCCGCACCAGCACCTCGCCGCCCGCTTCGCCGCCAAGGAGGCCGTCGCGAAAGCCTTCACCACCGGCATCGGCGCCGAAATCGGCTGGCGCTCCGTGTCCGTCCGCCACGGCTCGCGACAGGAACCGCTCGTGCAACTCGATGAAAAGGCCCGCGAACTCCTCGCCCGCGTCAGCGCGACGCACGTCCTCATCGCCCTCTCGCACACCAGCACCGTCGCGATGGCTGTCGCCGTTCTCGTCCGCTCTGAAGAGGGATGAGGGCGCCTTTCGCAGCGCAGGCTGCCAAGCCTGCTGACGAGGCGAAACCTCGCCCTGTTTGAAAAAAAAACGAACATCCGGCGGCATGCGGCAGGCAAAGCAGGCTTGGCAGCCTGCGCTACGAAAGACATCCTCCCGCACTCCTACACTCCCGCACTCCCTCATGCCTGAAGACGACGAACACGCACAAGAAGAAGACATCCGCACTCCTCGCGAAAAAGCCTCAAAAATTCCCTCGTGGATCATGGTCGGCTTCATTCTGGGCGCGCTCACTTTCTACACGGTCAGCGATTATCTGGGGCGTCCCAAACAAACTCCGCCCGCGGAAACGACAGGCGCCGGCGTGGCATCCTCAACCATCGCGCCCACCTTCGCCGGCTCTCCGCAAACCGCGCCATCCGCACCGGCCCCGGAGCCGCGTCCCGCGCCGCAGCCTCCCGATACCGAAACCAAATTCTCGCCGCTTCTCGACAATTCCATGCAGATGACACTCTTCGCAATCGACGCCGTTTTCCGCAAATGGGCGGTCAATGCCATGTGGGAGTATAACACCACGCAAGTCGTCTTCTGGAATCCTCGCGACGAAACCTACTCCGCCCCCGTTGAGGTCTTCCGCGTCGGCACCGACGAAACCGGCTACGATTATTTTTATCGCCGCATCGACCGCCCCACCCGCACGCTCGTGCGCGACCCAATCCGCCCCGACGCCCCGATCCTCTTCACCGAAACCGAGGAAGCAACCAGACGCCGCAAAGCGACTGAATCTTGGTGGCG
>JAISGL010000075.1 GCA_031263125.1 Opitutaceae bacterium
CGGCGAAGCCGCCGGATCGAGTAGCACGGGCATCTTGCCCGTGGACGGCGCGAAGCGCCGCCCCCCATGCCAGCCCCGACGCGGGCGAGACGCCCGCGCTACTCCCGGAACGCGGGCAAGATGCCCGTGCCACAGCGTCTTGCTTGTCCAGTTTTTGAGATGCGCCCCATAACTTGGAAACCAAACGATGTGGCTGGCGCGCCTTCAGCACTCATGATTTTCCCACCACACACCCTCCATCTCGATGAACTGGGCTGGTGGCTTGCCGGGCTTTTGGCCCAATCTTCCTCCAGTCCGCGTCATCCAACTTGCGTCACTCCCAACTCCCCAACTCCCCTCCCGTTGGAAAACAGGGGCAGAAAAACAGGAAAAACAGGGACAGGTTCTAGGAAAAAATAATTGACACTCTTAAATTTGATTAAAAAAAGTATGCAATTTATCATATACCAATAAATTATGTAATGTAATATGCTACCCTGCCTGCGATCGGCTGGTTCAAACGCTCTGTCAGTTCACCCACAGCGGCATCACTTTTGGCTTTCCCCGTCTTTTCCCAGCGGGACGCGGAATGTCACTTTGGCGCCGCGGTTTTCGCTGCCACTGCTCATTCCACTGCTCATTTCAACCACGCCGCCAATCTGCTCCATGCGGCGGCGCATGTTGCCAAGGCCGTTGCCGCCGGCGGGGCGCGACGGCACGCCCGCCCCGGCGTTTTGCACAAATCCACAGCCGTCATCCTCCACGATCACGCGCACTTCGTTTTCGTTCGCGTTTTTGTCCGTCTCAATGCGCACCCAGACGTGTCCGGCGCGCGAGTGTTTCGCCACGTTGTTGATCGCTTCCTTGAACGCCAGAAAAAGGTGGTGGCGCGTTTCCGATGAGAGCAGGGTCTGCGGCGTTTGCGCGGGCATGCTCATGCGGCAGCGAATGCCCGTCGGACGGAAAAACTCCTCGGCAAAAAAGCCCAGGTAGTTTGCCAGCTCGTACCAAGTGTCGTTCTTCGGGTTCACGGTCCACACGATTTCGTCGAGCGCAGTGATCATTTCGCGGGCGCGGTTGTCCACGCGGGTTATGATTTCCTCTTTTTCGGATGGCGATGTTTTGGGGCCGTTGGCGAGCGTGCTGAGCAGGCTGATTTGCATGAGGCTGGTGCCGAGGTCGTCGTGCAAATCGCGCGCGATGCGCGTGCGTTCCTGTTCGAGCTGGCGCTGGCGTTCGATCTCCCGGAGCCGGCGGCGGTAACGCTGGCGTTGCGTCTGCGCGACAACGAGCGTGATGCCGGCCAGCGCCGTGATGATGGCAATCGTCTTGAACCAGACCGTCTCCCAAAACCAGGGGAGCACGCGAAACACGAGCGCGTTGCCGTTTTCATTCCAGACGCCGTCGCTGTTCATCGCCCGCACGCGAAGGCGGTAGCGTCCGGGCGCCAGCGGGCCTATGCCGATGCTGCGCTGCGTGCCCGCATCCTGCCAGCCGTGGTTGATGCCGTCGATGTTCCAGAGGAAGCGCACTTTTTCGGGCGCGCTGTAACTGAAGCCGGTGTAACGGAACTGGAGGAAATGTTTGCCGGGGGCGATTTCAACCGGCGGGTGCGCGTGCGCGTGCGAATGTGCGTGCGCTTGCGCTTGTGCGTGCGTGTGCGCGTGCGCCGCGGTCAGGGCGTGCAATTTCCCGTCAACGTGGAGTTCCTCGATGATGACTCCGGGCGGGTGGAGGTTGGGAATCACGTCGGCGGGATTCACAACGACGAGTCCGTTGACGGTCGTGAACAGGAGACGCCCGTCGCCGGCGCGCCAGCACGCGGGGCTGAAGCCGGCGGTGCATTCAAGCGCGGGCAGGCCGTCCTCGCGCCCGTAGGTCGTGCAGATGAGCGTGGCAACCCTGCCCTCCGCATAGTCGTCAAGCGCGGTTTTCCTGATGCGGAAGATTCCCGAGTAAGTGCCGGCCCAGAGAAAACCGTTTTTGTCGTCGAGCAGTTGCGTGATGTTGTCATCGGGCAATCCTTCGCGGGTGCCGAAGCGGGTGAATTTCCCGTCCTGGAATCTCACGAGGCCGTTGCCCAGCGTGCCCATCCAGACGGCTCCGTTTGCATCGGTCTGCAACGAGACGCAACGCGAACGCGGCCAGTCGGCTGGTCTCGGATGACGCGTGAACATGCCGTTTTGATAACGCCACAAATCTCCCGACTCAACACCGATCCAGAGCGCGCCGTCCGCGTCTTCCGCGAATGAACCCACGCCTGTGTCCGGCTGGAATCCTTGCTCTTTGCCAAAGTATTCGATTTTGCCCGCCGTGTGGCGGCACAATCCGCCGAACTGCCCTATCCATAAATTGCCGCGACTGTCCTCAAAAAAAACGCGGATGAACAGGGCGTCGCGCATGGGAATTTGCTGCACGAGTTTCCCGTCGCGATAGCGCAGGAGACCGTGGTAAAGGCTGCCCGCCCACACGTCGCCCGAACGGCCCGGCCACACGGCGATGCCGCCCAGGGGCGTGGTGTCCACTTGCGGCAGCGAGAGGACGCGCCCGCGCCCGTTGCTCCAGTGCGTGAGCTGGCCGGAAATGGTGCCTGCCCAGATGTCGCCTTGCGCATCGACGCCGACCGAGCAGACAACTTTTTCAGGCATGCCCTGGGCCTGGCCGATGCCGTGGAAAACGCGTTCGCGAATGCGCGCGAGTCCGTCGCCGGTGGTGCCGATCCAGATGTTGCCTTCGGTGTCCTCGAACCAGCACGTGAGCAGTTTGCTGGGCAGGCCGTCCTTTTCCGTCAGCAGGCGGGTGCCGCCGTCCGCGCGCGCATGAAGGAGTCCGTGTCCGTAACTCACGATCCATGCTCCGCCGCGCGAGTCGCCGTAGAGCTGGTAGTGGCGGCTCGACATGGTTTCGGCGAGCGGGCGCGGATCAGCTTCGGCGGCCCAGATGTTGCCGGTGAGTTTTCGGAGGCGTTGTTTTTCGGCAATCCACACGCCGCCGTCTCCGCTGAAGACGATTTGCCGCGTGTCGCTCAAATCGCCCGTGCCGGCAGGCGTGCGATCGGTGGCGGTTTGTCCGTCCCATGTGAGGATTTGCGTGTCGGTGATGATCCAGAGGATGCCGTTGCCGTCGGTTTCGATGGCGTTGACGTGTTGCGTTTGCGCGAGCGCGGGGCGAAGTCCGCCGGGCAGCGGCATGGTCACGCCTTCCCCGCCCGTGCGCGCGAGTTGGCGGCGCTGGTCGATGTACCAGTAATTGCCGGCGAGGTCGCAGTGAAATGTTTTCGTGGGATAGATGTTGTAGGAAAACGCCTTTGTCGCCGATGCGGGTTTGAAAAGGCTCCAGCCTTCCTGTCCTTTGGCGCGATCGAGGCGGGCGATGTCGCCCGTCTCGGTGTTGAACACGACTGTGCCGCCGGTCGCCCGCAGCACGCCCGCGATGCGCAATTCCGTTTGCAAACGCGGACGGCGAAACAGCTCGAAACGTCCGTCGCGCATGGCCGTTATGGACTGGTCGGTCGTGGCGATCCACATGACGCCCTGCGAATCGACCGGGAGGCGCTCCACCTGCCTGTCGAGCAGTTCGCGCGTATTTTGCGGATTGAAATGCACGAAGCGCATGCCGTCAAAACGCGCCAGTCCGCCATGACGCGTGCCAATCCACAAGTAGCCGTCCGGGGTTTGCGCGATGCTCGTGACCCAGTTTTGCGGCAGGCCGTCATCCGTCTGCCATGAGTGTATCAGATAGTCCTGCGACGTTTCCACTGTCGCTGGCGCAGGCGTGGATGCGAAAGCAGGCGTGGATGCAAAAGCTGGTGTGGTTGCGGGGCTGGCCAGGGCCAGTGCCAGCGCGCACTGGCAGGTTATAAAGGCGTGAAATTGCATGGAGCAAAACATGAGGAGGGGTTATGATTTGTTGGTGTTGGCAATATTACACATTACACAATGATGCCGATGCGCGGATGGATAAAGGGTTAAAAAAAGTTCCGTTTGCACGTTTGCATATTTATAACCATGCGGTCCGCTGCCGTGTATCATCGCTTTGGACTATATGCCTCGGGGAATCCATTTCCGATACTTGTGTCATTCCGGCGGATTGTCCGCCGCCCCGCATTTTCAAAAATGAAAACCAACACAACTCTGGCATGTTCGCTCGCCGCCCTCGGCCTCGCGGCAACTTCGCAATCCGCCGGCGCCGCGACCGCGACCGCTTCGGCCCCGGCTCCGGAAGCGCGCAAGCCGAATATCATTTATATTCTGGCCGACGACATGGGCCTTGGCGATGTCTCCGCCTACAATCCCAACGCCGCATGGAAAACCCCCGGCATCGACCGGCTCGCACGTGAAGGCACGCGCTTCACCGATGCGCACTCCAGTTCCGCGGTGTGTACACCGTCGCGCTACTCGATTCTCACCGGCCGCTACAACTGGCGCAGCGCCAGAAAATCCGGTGTCGGCGGAGGACTTTCCGAGCCGATGCTCGAACCCAAACGCGCCACGGTCGCATCGTTCCTCAAACAAAACGGCTACACGACAGCCATGATCGGCAAATGGCATCTCGGCCTCGACTGGACGCGCAGGGGCGGCAACACATCCGCGCGCGACAAAGACAGGACAAACGACGGCGAAAAAAAACACCGCCGCCCGTCCGGTGAGCAGGCGGTCGATTATACAAAACCCTTCGGCGGCGGACCGACCGCGCACGGCTTCGACTATTTCCTCGGCATCAGCGCATCGCTCGACATGCCGCCCTATGTGTGGCTGCGCAACAACCGCGCCGATCCCTCCTCGTTCCCGCTCCGGCAAATCCAGGGCAACGATGACGCGCAAAAACTCTGGCGCACCGGCGCCGCCGGAAAGACCTTCGCGCACATCGACGTGCTCCCGCACCTCGCCAACGAAGCCGTCCGCTACGTTGCCGCCCAGAGGGGCGACAAGCCCTTCTTTCTCTACCTCGCGCTTACCGCGCCGCACACGCCCATCTTCCCGACAACGGAATTCGCCGGACGCACGCAAACGACCGGCTACGGCGATTTCTGCGCCCAGGTGGACGCCGTTGTGAACAATCTTCTCACCGTCATTGCCGCAAAGGGCTTTGATAAAAACACCATCGTCATTTTCGCCACTGACAACGGATGCAGCCCTTCCGCCGATTTCAAAAGCCTCGCGAAATATAATCACGATCCCAACCTCGGCATGCGCGGCCACAAAGCCGACATCTACGAAGGCGGCCACCATGTGCCCTTCATCGTGCGTTGGCCGGGCCGCGTCCTCGCAAACCACGCCAGCAACGAACTCATGTATCAAGGCGACCTCTTCGCCACCTGCGCCGACATCATCGGCGCAAAAATCCCCGCCAATGCCGCCGAGGACAGCGTCAGCATCCTCCCCGCGCTCACCGGTGAAAAACCCGGCGCGCCGCTGCACGAAGCCATCGTACACCACTCGAACAACGGCTCCTTCGCCATCCGCCAGGGCGCGTGGAAACTCATCCTCTGCCCCGATTCCGGCGGCTGGAGCCAGCCCCGGCCCGGACACGCGCCCCGCGGCGCGCCGCCCTTCCAGCTCTTCAACCTCGAACAGGACCCGTCCGAAAAAACAAATCTCCACAAAGAGCATCCCGAGATGGTGCAACGGCTCGGCAAACTTCTCATAAAATATATTCGCGACGGACGCAGCACGCCCGGCCCCGCGCAAAAAAACACCGGCGGCAACAACTGGCCCGAACTCGCGTGGATGAAGCAATTCAAATAAATATCTGATGTTACACAGCGCGTAGGGCCTGACCTTGCGTCAGGCCGCGAATTACCTGTGTGTCTCCCGCGCGGGCGCGGCCTGACACAAGGTCAGGCCCTACAAAACCTGCGGCTGCGTAACATCAGTAAACATAAATTCGAATAAACATGAAATCCACCTCGCCCACCGCCACCTCGCTCGCCGCCGCTGCTGCTGCCACCGCCTTCGCCGCAAGCGTTTTCGGAATCACGCTCAACGCCGCCGGCAATCCAAAATCCGCAATCCAAAACCCAAAATCACCCAACATTATCATTTTCCTTGCCGACGACATGGGCTACGGCGATTCCAGCGTCAACGGCGGCTGGATAAAAACCCCGCAAATGGAAAAACTCGCCGCCGAAGGATTGCGCTTCACCGATTTCCACGCCTCCGCCGCCGTGTGCAGCCCCACTCGCGTCGGTTTGCTCACCGGACGCTATCAACAACGCGCCGGCATCCCCAATGTCATCCTCGCCGCCGAACGCTTCCCCTCGCATTTCGCCGGTCTGCAACAACACGAAAACACACTCCCGAAAATGCTCGGGCAGGCCGGCTACGCCACCGCGCTCTTTGGCAAATGGCACCTCGGTTATTATCCCGAATATAATCCCATGCGCCACGGCTTCGACGTGTTTCGCGGCTACCTCAGCGGCAACGTCGACTACCACACGCATCAGGACAACCAAGGCCGCGACGACTGGTGGAACGGTCTGAAAAAAAAGCCGGAAAAAGGCTACACCACCGCGCTCATTACAAAACACACCGTCGATTTTATAAAACAAAACCGCGACAAGCCCTTCTTTATATACGTTGCTCAGGAAGCCGTGCATGAACCTTACCAAGGCCCGGGCGATCCGCCGCAACGCGATTCCAACGGCAAAAAACTCAAAGGCCCCCGTCGTTCCATAAAAGACTCCTATCGCGACATGATGACCGAAATGGACAAAAGCCTCGGACGCATCCGCGACACCCTCCGCGAAACCGGCCTCGCCGAAAACACGATCATCTTTTTCTTTTCCGACAATGGCGCCACCAAGGAAGGCTCGAACGCTCCGTTGCGCGGATTCAAGGGCGACATGTATGAAGGCGGCCACCGCGAACCCGCCATCGCCTGGTGGCCCGGACACATCAAACCCGGTGTCAGTCACGACCTCGCAATCAGCATCGACCTCATGCCCACCTTCCTCGACCTCGCCGGAATCGCCGCGCCCGCGGACCGCCCCCTCGACGGCGTGAGCCTGAAAAATCTCCTCCTCGAAAACAAACCCCTCGGCGCGCGCAAACTTTACTGGAACGGCCTGGCGATGCGCGACGGCCCTTGGAAACTCATAATGGAGCAAGGCCGCCCCCAACTCTACAACCTTGACAATGACCTGTCCGAGGCGAACGACATTTCCGGGGAGCACCCCGACCGCGTGCGCGCCATGATTGCCGACTTGGACGCATGGAAAAAAGACGTCGCCACCAACGCCACGCCCCAGCCCAAAAATCGCGCCGGGCTTGGAGCTTATCCCTGACTGATATTACGCACGGTGTAATTGCGAAAGGTAGCAATCAAGTGAGGTACCCGGAGCGGAAGCGAAGGGAGAGCGTCGAAGGGCACAAAAACGGCGAAGCCGTTTCCTAATGAAGCCCAGGGTTGCGACGTAGTCGCTACCCTGGGAAAGGGGAAAAGATTGTCACAACCTCGAAGAGGTTGCCTGGGATCGAACCGCCGAAGCGCGAGTGATTTATGGCAATGTTATCAGGCAACCCCGTTGGGGTTGTGTGATTATTATCGGATTTCCCAAGGCAGGCGACGTTGTCGCCAGCCTTGGGCTGCAATAGGCAACGGCTTCGCCGTAGCTACCTTCCGCAATTGCACCTATATTACGCGGCACGCAGGGCCTGACTTTGCAAGACCTGCGCTTGCGCCTTTTTAATCTCTTTGGCTGTGTAACATCAGTTGTCAGGCAAGCGTGTAAGCGGAGGATTTGCCTCCGCCGGTTTTGCGTATGACCCCTTTGGCCAGCATCAGGCGCAAGAGCAGAATAGCCGACGCCTGCGACACACCAGCGGCATCCTGCGCCTCCTGGCGCGTGATGGTTTCCCGCGCTTTCAGCAACGACAATATTTTTTCCTGGCGCGCGTCCGCGGACGACATAATGGCGGCGGCGGCGCGTGGCTGTCCCGCGACAGTGAGATTGGGCAGGATCACTTTGAACGCATGGTCGGATGCCGCGATTTCAGGGCGGGGCGCGTTGCCGGGGTAACCGCCCATGATTTTTGCGATGCCGGTGCCATAGGTCTCAATGAGGTTCAGACGATAAAAAATGTTTGCCAGCCTTGGGTTGCGCAAAGCTGACACGCCAAGCAGAATGTCGGCGAGTGAAACGCCTTTCACCAGTCCGCCCACGCTGACCACTTCCAACCGGTCCGGGAAAATGCTGACGAGGGTGCTTGCCGACGACAACCCGTAATCGCGATGCACCACCGCGTTGAGCAACGCCTCGCGCACCGCCTCCACGGGATACCCCCGCTCGTCCTGGCGTTCCAATCCCCGGTATGACGAACGGAGCGGATTGTGCAGGTCAACAAAGGCGAACGCCTCCTCCACCTGGCGGAGCAGCGAGCCGGAAAACTCGCGCCGGTCCCGGAATGTGGATTTATCCGCGCCGCCGAATACGCCGACTTTCATCGTATGCGGGCATTGTGCCGATAACAGCAACGCCAGATTGGTAAACATTCCATCGCTCCCCGCCAGTCCGAGGGTCTTCCGCTGGGCGGCGCCGAACGCCACGCCTTTCCGGCTGAAGTATTCGGCGGTGTATTTGAGGTCGGGTTTTTGTTGCAGGCTGCGCGCCGCCTCGTAACTGTCCCCCGCGGTTTCCCGTATCATGGCGAGGATGGCGGTTTCCGAGGCAGGGACACTGGCCGCGCCGTGCCGGATAAAGACGCCCTCCGGTCTGATGCCTTTGCCAGCGAGGTAGTAGGGACGCGCCGTCCCGCGCTGGACCGTAACAACCACCACCGGCTTTCCGGCAATCTTCCGGATTGAGCAGTCCGTGAACATGGTCACATCGGGGCGTATCGCCTCACGAATTGCGTTGCCGACCTGCAAGATGACGGCGTCCGGTTGCCTGACTCCTCTGACTGCCCCGTTATCGTCAACGCCGACAAGAATTTCGCCACCATCGGTGTTGGCGAACGCGACCACGCTTTTTTTGATTCCATCCGTGTATTCACGTTTGAACTCGTGTGTTTTGTCTTCCGTGAGCATAAGATTTCTTGCTGATTGATTCTAATATCAGAATGGGTTTCTGATATTAGCAAGCCATTTGAAATTTCCCTCCCGCCGGTGGCGGGCGCATCTCAAAAACAATATCAATAAAGTGGCTCCAAATTGCCCGCGACCATGATTCCCCGCGCATCGTCCCTTTGGACGATATTACAAAATTGGCTTTTGAAAGATATTTCACCCGCTCGCCAAAACAACCACATCCAATTCCCAACACACCCAACACACCCGGCCCCCTTATGATCTCACCACGCCCGATGACTCACGCAATGACTCACGCACGCCCGCTCGTCGCCCACACGCGCGTCGCCCACACGCGCGTCGCTCGCTCGCGCGTCGCACGCACGCTCGTCGCAAGCCTGATTGGCCTTGCTTCGCTCTCCGCTTACGCGGCGGAGCACATTCTTGCAACCGGCGGCACCATGCCCGCCGCCGGCAATATCGCCACCAGCGACACCGTCACGCTCACGGGGGATGTTACGACAGGCGTGACAGCAAATTTGGCCGCCAAATCCGTCATTTTTCAGTCAGACGACCCGGATGTCTGGCGCACGATTACCGGCACTTCGACAAACCGGCTCTTTCAGTTTCAGAACACCACCAACACACTCACGTTTGATCACGTCATTTTATCTTCGGGGACGTCAACCGCCACGGCGCAGATGGGTGGCGCCATTTGGTTTAATGCCGGCAGCGCCGGGACCGTCACGATCAAGGGCGCCTTTGCCGTGAACAATAATTGGAACGCCGGAAACGCCGGCGGCATCCAGATGGGCAACAGCCTTCTGATACTTGAAGGCCCCGTTAGTTTTGCGGAAAATTACGCGGGCGGCAGCGGCGGCGGCATCAATATTGGCGTCGGCAGCGCGGGCGCGACCTTTAATGACACCATGACATTTGTCAGCAACACCGCGGCCGGCAGCGGCGGTGCAATCGGCGCCAATAATACCACTGGAAATGTCACGTTCATGGGCAGCTCGACATTCGTGGCAAACGTCTCCGGCGCGATGGGCGGCGCGATATATTCGCTGGGCACACTCAAATTCGGGAGCGGCGCGTATTTTTCCGGCAACAGCGCCACGCTTGATGCCGGCGGCGCCATCTATGCGCGCGGCAACACCACCATCACCGGCCCCACGCTCTTCACCAGCAACACCGCCGGCGCAAACGGCGGCGCGATATTTCTCACGACCAACAACACCTCGGGCAACACACTCACCCTCGACGCCTCGCTTGGTGACATCACATTTGAGAACAATATCCAGAACACCACCACCGCTGCCGCCGGCACCGCCGAACGCAACGCCATCGCAATCCACACCAATTCCACGCTCACGACGCTTCCAAGCGTTGTCCTCAACACCGGCGCCGGCGCGGACGCGCATACCATCTCGTTCCTCGACCCCATCGACACCACCGACGCCACCGCTTATGCCAAAATCACGCAGACCGGCGATGGCCTCGTGATCTTCGATGCTTTTGCCAGCGCCGTCACTGCCACCACCACCATCGACTCGGGTGTGTTCCGCCTGTCGCGCGGCGCGATTTATGGGACATCCGATTCAATCGGCGATTTCACCCTTGCGTCCGCCGCCACGCTTTCCGGCAACGGCGCCGTGCGCGCCGGCATCATCACGCTTGCGGCAAACGCGCACCTCGAAGTCCTCGGCGGCGGCACACTTTCGCTCCAGGCCACCACGCTCTCCGGCAACGGCCTGCACATTTCGGGGAATGGCGCCATCGACGCCGGCAGCGGCGCCGGCGGCACGCTTTCGCTTTCGGTCTCGCTCGTCGACGTTGGCGCGCTCATTCCCGATGATCCGCAAGGCGTGCCCTTCGCCAATTTCGCGCAGACACTCACCTTCGCCCCCGCGACTTCGCTCATGCTCGAAGACAGCGGCACGATTGCGATCGACCTCTTCTCCGGCGGCGCCAGCGACCGCCTCATCGTCGACACGATCACGCTCAGCGGCACCGGATTTCTCAATCTCATCGGCGTTGGCAGCGGCACATTTAACGTGATGAACGCAAGCGCCGACATCAGCGCAAGCACCGCCGGCCTCAAACCGCTTGTCAACGGCCTCGTGCCCGCCGGACATTTCGGCGCGACCAAGACGTATCAAAATTCCGGCAAGGAACTCTGGATTGAGTTCGCCACGCAAAATCTCTTCACGACATGGACGGGCGGCGACGGCGGCGTCTGGAAAAATACACCCGGCTCCAACCTCAACTGGGACGATGGCGGCGACGACCACAGCTTCATCAACGGTGACGGCGTCACCTTCGGGGACACCGCCGCAAACAAAACCGTCATCATCGACGGCGACGGTGTCATTGTCGCCGAAATGACCGCAGGCAACACCGCCGGCAACGACTACACCTTCACCGGCTCCGGCGGCATCACGACCGGCACCACCATGAGCGCCGGCTCCATCGTGACGGCACCCACCGGCAAACTCGTCAAGACCGATGGCGGCGCGCTCAATTTTGAAAACGCCGGCGCAAACACCTTCGTCGGCGGCGTCGAAATCTCCGGCGGCACTCTCGGCTTCACCGCGGGCACGCAGCTCGGCGACGGCGGCAACGGCATCCGCTTCACCGGCGACGCCACACTCCGCGCCAACGCCGGCAACGCCACGCTCTCCAACAAACTCATCGTCGACGCCGCCAGGACCGCCATCATCGACACCGCCGCGCACACCCTCACCTACGACGGCGACCTCGCCGGCATCGCCGCCACCGGCACGCTCGCAAAAACCGGCTCCGGCGTCCTCCGCATCACCACGGACAACTCCGCCATCGCCGCCGCCGCCGTCACGCACGTCCGCGAAGGCACGCTCAGCCTCGACACCGCCGCCGCCAAACTCGGCGGACGCATCGACATCGCCGCGGACGCCATCCTCGCCGGCATCGGCTCCGCCACCGGCGACGTTTACGCAGCGCAAGGCGCAATCATCCAACCGGGCGGCGCACCCGGCACGCCCGGCACACCCGGCGCGCCCGCCGCACCCGGCACGCTCACACTCCACAATCTCGACCTCGACAATTCCATCCTCCGCTTCGACCTCTTCGGCGACGGCGTCAGCGACAGCATCAACCTCACCGGTGCGCTTTCCTTCACCGGCGCCAATGTCATCGACATCAGCGCCTTCGTCGCCGGCGCCTACAACCTCGGCAACATCGCCCAACTCCACGACCCCGCGACGAAAGTCACCATCGCCGGAATCGACCAGGTGGCCGGTGCGCGCCAGACGGGCGCCATCGCGGCCAGCGGCGCCGATCTCATGCTCATCACCGCTGCCGACATGTCCCGCATTCTCCAATGGACCGGCACGGCCAGCGCCATATGGACACCTGCCGACGACAACTGGACCGACGGCGGCGCCGTCACGCTCTACGCCGGCGGCGACCGCGTCATCTTCGACGACACCGCGCCCGCCGCCTCTCCCCGTGCCATCACCATCGCCGGCTCCGGTGTGACTGTATCCGATATTCAAATACAAGGCACATCGGACTGGTCGTTCGCCGGCGCGGGCATCACCGCCGACACCGCCGCCGTCGTGAGCGGTTCCGTCCTCACACCCGCGACCGCGCAAGGCAAACTCGTCAAGGCCGGCTCCGGCACGCTCGCCTTCACCAACGCCGCCAACAATTTCAAGGGCGGCATCGAGCTTGGCGGCGGTGCGATCACTTTCACCGCCGCGAATCAACTCGACGACGGCGGCAACGGCATTCGTTTCACCGGCGACGCCATGCTCGCCCCCGCGATCGACGCGCTCACGCTTGCCGGCAATATCGCCATCGACGCGAACACGACCGCCACCATCGACACCGGCGCAGGCTCCTTCACGCTCTCCGGCACGCTCTCGTCCGCCTCCGCCGGCACGCTCGCGAAAATCAACACCGGCACGCTCACCCTCTCCGGCAACAGCGCCGCCACCACCGCCGGCCTCACCGTCATGATCGGCTCGGGCGAACTTCACCTCGATGACGCTACGCTCGGAGGCGAGGTTGATCTCGCCCCAAATGCAACGCTTTCAGGTATTGGAAAATTGGATACGGCAAGCGTGGCCGCGGGCGGCGTGATTCGCATTGGCGCGGGGGAGCTTGCCATTGCGAATCTGCAACTTGCCGCCGGCGCCACGCTCACCAGTGACGCGGTGCTCTCCACGCTTTCCGGCGGAGCCGTGTTTGGCGGACTCGTCACAGCCGACATCGCCCTTGGGCAGACGATTGTGTTTTCCGGCACAAACACCGGCATGGGAAGTGTGCTTAAAACCGGCTACGGCAGGCTTGTTTATAACACGGCTGGCGCGCTCGCATACACAGGTTCGACGCAAATCAATCAAGGCGTTGTTGTGTTTGATGGCATCACCGGCGCGGACGCGACCGCCGTCGTCCAGACCGTCGTGCTCAATGGCGGCCATCTTTGGCTCAACGCACAACCCACCGGCACTTATTCGTCAACCAACACAGTGGAGGGCACCGCCAATGATTGGTCGGGCCTGCGCATTGTCCAGGGCGCGGGACCGCTGGCAGGCGACAGCGCGATTCACGGCGCCAATGAAATGATAACCGTCGGAAGCGGCACGATCGATTACAACATACGATCCGGCATTCACGTGGTCGTCGATGCGGGCAGCGGCGTCACTGTGTTCAGCAACACTGACAATGCGTATTGGGGCGTCACGCGCATCGACAGCGGCACCTTGCAAGTGACGGCGACCGGACAGATCGGAAACACGGTTACCAATCCCAAGGTCATTCTCAACGGGGGCGCGCTGCAAATCAGCGCCGATTACGATACGGCGCGCGCGCTGGAGCTTCGCGCCGATGGCTCTGTCACAACCGATTCGGGCGTCGCCACCACGTGGGGTTCGGTCTCCTCGACCGGCGGTGATTTTGCCCTCACCAAACTCGGCTCCGGCACCTTCACCAACAGCGGCGCCAACACCGCCGCCGCCCTCAATGTCAGCGAAGGCCGTTACGTCGCCACGAGGTCCAACGGCGCGGGCGCCGGCCTCGTCACTGTCGCCAGCGACGCCGTCATGGAGTTCAACACCGGCGCGGGCACCGCCATCGTTGCGAACACGTTTGCCGGTGCCGGCACACTTGCCATCACCGGCGGCGCGAACACGTTTTCCGGAACGTCCGTCGCCATTGATCACATCATCATCAATGGCGCGGCCACAAACATCACCTCCGCCAACGGCCTCCCGCCTGTTGTCTTCGGCAATCCCGCCGGCACGATCCTGATCGACGCCGCGCGTTTCAATCTCGGCGCGCCCGCCACCACGCTCGGCAACGTCACGCTCGCCAGCAACGCCACGCTCGGCTTCGTCTCCAGCGGCACAGGCGGAGCCTCGTTCAAAACCGCCACCGTCGGCAGCCTTGCGGGCAGCGGCACGCTTTTGTTCAACACCAACCTCGCCCGCTCGCGCAACGACCGCCTCACCATCCTCACCGCGCCCGCCGGCGACTACGCGCTCCTCGTCAACAACACCGGCCCCATGCCGGAAAACTACGGCGCGCCGCTCACCCTTGTCGACGCGCCCGCCGGCGGCACGGCGACATTCAGCGCCCCCGGCGGAAAAATCGACGTGGGTCTTTTTTCTTACGCCGTCACCACCGGCACGGAAAACGGCTCGCTCGTCGTCAGGATCACCGGCACCGGCGCGATGAGCAACGCCGGCTCGCTCATCAGCGCCATGGCCGGCGCGCTCCCGCTCAGTTGGTTCTCCGAACTGGACACCGCAAGCCGGCGCATGGGCGAACTCCACATGGATGCCCGCGGCTCGCGCAACGGCGTCTCCACCTGGGTGCGCACCCACGGGCAGCAACTCGATTTCGGCGCCGGCGCCACCGGCCTCGCCTTCGACGAACTCCAGTTCGTGGTCGATGGCGGCATCGATTACAAACTGCGCGGCACGGGTGACACCAAAGTCTACGTCGGCGGCTTTTTTGGTTATGGACAATCCGACCGGGATTTCGGCGCCGCCGGCGACAGCCGCAGTGAAAGCATTCACGGCGGCCTCTACGAAACCATCACCAGCAACGGGTGGTATCTCGACGGCATCCTGAAAATAAACGGCTTCGCCAACACCTTCACGGCATACTCGCCCACCGGCGAATCCATGACCGGCGATTACAACACCTACGCCATCGGCGGCTCACTCGAACTCGGCAAACGCATCGACATCGACAACGGCTGGTATGTCGTGCCGCAAATCCAGGGCGCCTACGCGCAGCTCATCGGCAAACGCTACGCCACGAGCAGCGGCATCGCCGTCGAACTCTGTGGCGGCAGCACCGCCCAGGGCCGCGTCGGTTTTGCATTCGGACGCCTCATCAGTTACGGCGGCGGCGGCGGTGGCGGCGGCGGCGGAAAATATTTCCAAGTCTGTGTGAAAGCCAGCGGCGCCGCCCAATGGACGACCGGTGGCGAAATCATCGCCACACCCGCCGGTGGCGCGCCACGGCGCCACACGCCCACCATCAAGGGTGATCGCATCGAAGGTGGTCTGGGTTTCGTGTGGAAACCCGTGCGCAAACAATTCCAAATCCATTTCGATTTCGAAACCGCCGAGGCGGACGATTATTACAAGCCCTGGGGTCTTAACTTCGGCATCCACTGCGGCTGGTGATGCTGATGCTGATGATGCTGGTAATGCTGGTAATGCACACCGTTGCACGCGACACCTTCACGGCGGAACAAAAATCCGCCCCATAATCGGAAATAACAAATTTTGAATACACTATAACACTATAACCTTCCTGTTGTCATACCATGTTCACCCAATCTTTCCCTGTCGGAATCATCCTCGCCGCATTCCTGCTCGCATCCATCACCTCACGCGTCCAGGCCCAAACCGTGCTTCCCGCGCCTGCCGCCGAAAACGCCTCCTCCTCATCCGCGCTCCCCGTCGCAACCGGAACCACGCCGCCTCAAACGCCCCGGACGTCTCCCGCCCGTCCTGCGTTCAGCTCCACCGACGACGAAATCGTCGAAATGTCCGTCTTCACCGTGCAGGCGCAGGACGATTACGGTTATCAGGCGGCCAACACCACCAGCGGCAGCCGCCTCAAAACCTCGCTCAAGGACACCGCCGCTTCCATCTCGCCCTTCACGGCGGAATTCCTCTCCGACATTGGCGCGACCAACCTTGAGGAAATGCTCGCCTACGCCGGCAACGTCGAAATGGACGTCGAGGACGCCAAGGCCGGTTTCAATTTTCCCGACGGCCGCTTTGCCGCCACCACCAACTCCCCGTTTCGCATGCGCGGCATGAATGCCAGCGCCACCCGCGATTACGTGGACAGCGCCGTGCCGATGGACTTCTATAATGCCGAGCGCGTCGAAGCCGCCAGCGGCCCCAACTCCATACTCTTCGGCCTCGGCAACGCCGGCGGCACCATCGTCGCCACCACCAAGCGCGCCCAGTTCAACCGCAGCCGCACCGGCATCACCAACCTCCTCGGCTCATGGAACTACGAACGCCTCACCCTCGACCAAAACCACGTGCTCATCCGCGGCAAACTCGGCCTCCGTCTCAACGCCCTCTATCAAAACTCCGACCACTGGCGTTACTGGCAATTCAACAACCAAAAACGCATCAACCCCGCCCTTGTCATAAAACCCTTCCGCGCCACCGCCATCCACCTCAATTACGAACGCGGAAAAATGGACAACAGCACCGTCGTCCCCTGGAACCTTCAGGACCAGGTCACCGCCTGGCTCGACGCCGGACGCCCCCTCGCCACCGGCGCCGGCACAGCCGGCATCGGCTCCTACAACACCGCCAACCGCTACGTCTTCGTCGACAACAACGGCGCCATCTACAACGCCAGGGGCGAATACAAAGCCGTCGGACTCCACGCCAGCGACACCTCGCTTTGCCCGCCCGAAATTTCGCCCTACGAGTACAGCTCCGTCGGCCCCGGCGGCCAGCGCCACCAGACCTTCGAAAGCTGGTCCGCGATCATCGAGCAACGCGCCGGCCCCGTGAACATTGAGTTCGGCTATTTCCACAACAACAACGACGTCACCGCCCTCAGCCCCAACTCCGGCGGCCAGCCCACGCTCACCGCCGACCCCAACGCCACCATCCCCCTCATCGGCTCCACCAACCAGACCGCCCCCAACCCAAACGTCGGGAAACTCTACGTCGACATGCCCTGGTTTTCCGACGAAGTCTCCATCTCCAACGACATCGTCCGCCTCACCGCGGCCCACACCCTCAAACTCGGCAAATGGTGGGGACGCCACAACATCGCCGCCCTCCTCGAACACTCCGTCAACGAACGCACGCGCCATTGGAAAAGCGAAATCTATGTCGACGACAGCAACGCCGCCATCAACAACACCGCCACGCCCGAGGGCGACCAGAACCAGGTCTTCCGCCGCCACTACGTCACCGAGGGCGACTACAAAACCTACTACGCCGGCGATGGCCGCATACCCGCCGCCGGATTCAACATCGGCGACAAACACTATCACTCCACCTTCGTCTCGCGCGACAAGGCCAACGATCACACCCGCCAGTCCATCGACTCCTGCATGATCGCCCTCCAAAGCTACTGGCTCGACAGCCGCCTCGTCACGACCCTCGGCTGGCGCACCGACCGGATCACCCTGCGCGACGAACTCGAATCACGCCTCGCCGACCCCGCAGACCCCCGCATACTCAGTGGCCGGGCCACGCTTAACGAATGGGTTCTCGACGGCTCCTGGCAGACGCAAAAATACAAACCCGAATCCCATTCCCTCGGCGGCGTTTTCCATTTCACCCGCCGCCTGTCCGGCTTCTACAACACCTCCACAAACCGGGGCACCCCGCGCTTTGACCGCAAAGTCCTCCCCGACGGCGGCCTCCCGCCGCCCTCCTCGGGCAAAAGCCAGGACTGCGGCATCATGGTCGACTTCCTCGGCAACGACCGCTGCTTCCTCCGCCTCACCCGCTACGACACGGAGGAAATGAACGACTCCTCCATCGTCCCCAACAGCGCCGCGACCAACTCGTCGGCCTTGCTCGGCAGCACCAACCTCACCCGCATCTACGCCGCCCTCCTCGACGCGGGCAAAATCACGCAGGCGCAATACGACGCGCAACTCGTCACCTACAACGCCGGCATGTCCGACGTCACCAACAAAGGTTACGAAGCCGAGTTCATCGCCAACCCCACGCGCTCCATTACCATCCGCGCCACCTATTCCTATTCCGACCGCGAACGCACAAACCTCTTTGCCGAAATCCATTCCTACTACGCGCGCATGGCCCCCCAATGGTTCGCCGCCGCCGCCGGCGACCAGGCGCTGACGGACACCATCTACAAAGAACTCAACAGCGCCGCCAACGAAAACCCCAACAACGAAAACGGCGTTTATAAAAAACTGGACAACCAGTCGCTGACACAGCGCGGCGGACGCGGCTCGCGCCCGCACAAATTCAACATCACCGCCCGCTACCGGCTCCCGGACAAAGGCATGTTTCGCGGCCTCGCCATTGGCGGCGGCGCGCGCTACCAAGGCGCGAATATCATGGGCTACGATGAAGACACCGGCGACGCCCAATGGGGCGAAGCCATGTATTTCTTCGACACTTTCCTGACCTGCCGGCGCAGGATTTTCCACAACAAGGCAACCCTCGTGCTCCAGCTCAACGTGCGCAACGTCACCAACAACGACCTCGTCGTCCTCGGTCGCGCTAACGCCGCAAAAACCGCCTCCTTCCGCGTCTACCTCAACGAACCCCGCAACATCCGCCTCACCGCCACCATTAATTTCTAGACGGCAACGCACACGCACATAACCGCCACCGTCCCCTTCTCCCCGTCCCGCCCTCTCACGCGCGCCCGCATCATCGCCATGGACGATTTATCAATTTCGCATTTTGACGCAGACTCTTCACCCCTCATGAAACCCGCAAAAATATTTCCGGCGCTCCTCGCGCTCATCCTCGTTTCAGCAGGCGCCGCGACGCTGCCCGCCGAAAAAACCCCCGTCGAATACGTCAACCCGTTTCTCGGCTCCACGTCGCCATCACGTTTTGCGGACATCGGTTTCCATCCGCCAAAAAGCTGGGGCGGCAAAGTGTGGGGCGGCCTCACCTTTCCCGGCGCCTCGCTCCCCAACGCCATGGTTCAGCTCAGCCCCGTCACCAAATTCAAAAGCGGCTCGGGCTACGAATACGAGGACGACACCATCCTCGCCTTCACGCACACCAACAAAGGCCACTGGAATCTTTGCAACATCCCGATCATGCCCGTGACCGGACGCATCTCCGCCGACGATTTTTCCTCGCGTTTCAACCACAAAAACGAATCCGCCAGCCCCGGATATTATCAAGTCTTCCTCGAACGCTATAAAATCAACGCCGAGTTTGCCACGACGCTCCGCTGCGGTTTTCACAGGTACACGCTCAAAAGCGGACGCCCCCGGCTCGTCGTCAATCTCGCCGTCTCCAATGAAAACGTGCGCGACTGGCAAATCACCGAGGCCGGCGAAAACGCCTTTCAAGGTTATCAGCAAGGTCGCGACAAAATCTATTTTTATGCCACCGCCAGCCGGAAAATCAAAAACATCGAAATGCTCAAAGGCCGCGATCACCGCGTGCCCGTGATCAACTTCGCCGGCGCCACCGAAGGCGGAATCCTTGAAATCAAAATCGGCATCTCATTCGTCAGTCTCGAAAACGCCCGGCAAAATCTCGAAACGGAAATCGCCGGAAAAGATTTTGAAACCGTCCGCGCCGAAGCCTCCGTGTGCTGGGAAAAACTTCTCTCCAAAATCAAAGTCACCGGCGGCGCCGAAAAACAGAAAGGCATGTTTTATTCGTGCCTCTACCGCGCCTTTCTCTGGCCCGCGCTCCGCGGCGACGTGAACGGCGAGTTCAAAAACGAACGCGGCCGCGTGGTGCGCAAAAATTTTTCCTACTACACCACCCCGTCGCTCTGGGACGACTACCGCAACAAACTCGTCCTCCTCGGCATGCTCGCGCCCGAAGTCACCGGTGACGTCATACAATCAATGATAGACCGCGGCGAAAGCACCGGCTACATGCCCACGTTTTTCCACGGTGACCACGCCGCGGTATTCGTCGCCGGCTCCTATCTGCGCGGCATTCGCGGCTTCGACGCGGACAGCGCCTGCAAACTCCTCGTGAAGAACGCCACCGAACCCGGCGCGAAAAACCGCGCCCGCCCGTATCTCTCGGAATACATGGAACTCGGCTACGTCCCCACGCCCATGGAAAAATATCCCGACGTGGGGACAAAATCCACGGCGGGTGTCACCAAAACGCTTGAGTACGCCTACGACGACTACGCCCTCGCGCTTCTCGCCCGCGAGCTGAAGGACGAAAAAACG
The DNA here is from genome assembly GCA_031263125.1 of Opitutaceae bacterium. GTDB lineage: Bacteria > Verrucomicrobiota > Verrucomicrobiia > Opitutales > Opitutaceae > Ereboglobus. Next base: position 20,390 of record JAISGL010000075.1, read on the forward strand.
CATGAAGCCATGATGAAACGCTCGCGCAATTACGCCAATGTCTTCGACGCCTCCACCGGCCTGATGCGCGGACGCCAGGAAAACGGCGAATGGGTCGCGCCTTTCGATCCCCAGCATCCGTACTACGAATACATGTATCGCGAGGCGAACGCCTGGCAGTCGTCGTTCTTTGCCCCTCATGACACCAATGGCCTGATAAAACTTTACCCCGACGCGCGGGCATTCGAGAGACAGTTGGACAAACTTTTCCTGACCCCGTGGAACCCGCGGCACATTGCCAGAAACATCAACAGTTTCATCGGGCAGTATTGTCACGGCAACCAGCCCGATCACGGCTTCCCGTATTTATATTATTGGGTTGGCCGCCAGGAAAAATCGCAGATTTTGCTGAATCTGATCATGGACCGCTTTTATGGCATGAGTGACGGCATCACGCTTTGCGGCATGGACGACGCCGGCGAGATGACATCGTGGTATGTGTTTAACGCCATCGGCCTCTATCCCTATTCGCCGGCGGACGGGGATTATATTATAACCGTCCCTCTCTTTGATAAAATTACAATGGAACTGGATGGCGGCGCCGTGACCATTGTCCGCGAAGGCAGTGGCCAGAAAATCGCTGAAATCACCTGTGGTGAAAAAAAGCTGCCCGGTTATTTCGTTTCCCACGGCGATCTGCTGAAAGGGCAACGCTTGATAATAAAAGCGCTCCGCATCCAAAACCCGCCATCCAGGTGACGCCTGCGCCTTTGTGATGCGACGAATGAAAGCCATCACTCGGCCGCAAAAAAATCCGCGAGACTTATATCCTGATCGACCCGCAGTTGAAGTGCCTCTTTAAGGGTAACAGGTTTATTAAGGGTAATCTTGTCAGGGATTTGTTCCTGCCATTGTATTTATCTGCCGGTCGCGTAATATCAGTTAATCACTGATGTTACGTGACTGGCAGGATTTTGTAGGGCCTGACCTTGTGTCAGGCCGCGTTCGCGTGGGAGGCCACACAGGTAATTCGCGGCCTGACACAAGGTCAGGCCCTACGAGCTGCGTAACATCAGTTAATCAGTCACAAAGGATACTCTTGAGAATAACATATCTGACATTTGGGGACTGCTGCGAGCGATAAGGTGACTTAAAGTCGGGCGCATCTCAAAAACGGGACGGGGCATGCCGCCGATTCCGGCGTAAAGCGGGCGTCCCGCCCGCTGACGGCGAAGCCGCCGGATCGAGTAGCACGGGCATCTTGCCCGTGGACGGCGCGAAGCGCCGCCCCCCATGCCGGACCCGACGCGGGCGAGACGCCCGCGCTACTCTCGGAACGCGGGCAAGATGCCCGCGCTACAGCGTTTTGCTTGTCCCGTTTTTGAGATGCGCCCCTTAAAGTCAGGAATGTTATTCTCGAATGCATCCAAAATAAAAAAAGGATTGATTTTGGAAAATAAAATAATATCCTTCCGAAGGGTTGCCGGGCATGTGCGGCAACCCTTCGGAACTTTTCATATTTTGTCCATATAACTGATGTTACGCAGCTCGTAGGGCCTGACCTTGTGTCAGGCCGCGAATTACCAGCGCGGCCTGACACGCGTGCGCGGCCTGACACAAGGTCAGGCCCTACGAAATCTGCCGGTTGCGTAACATCAGTATATAACTGATGTTACGCAGCACGCACGTAGCGCAGGCTGCCAAGCCTGCTGACGAGGCGAAGCCTCGCCTGGTATCCAATAACGCGTGAAAATTCGCTTCGAATTACCAATATATTCATAACTGATGTTACGCGACTGGCAGGATTTTGGCAGGGCGATACCGCCGGGGTAAGCCGGAGGCTTGCCAGAACTTAGCCGATGGTTGAGCGCGGCTTGGCGAGCGACACCACCGGATATTGGTTTGTGGGAAAACAGCATCCCGGAGGGATGCCAGAGGCGCGTATTATGGGTTTTCTGGCATCCCTCCGGGATGCTGTGCTTTTTATATTGAGTTCCGGTGGTGTCGGTCGCGTTGCGACCTCAACCAC
>JAISGL010000085.1 GCA_031263125.1 Opitutaceae bacterium
CACCGCCTGCTTTGCCTGCCATATGCCGCCGGGTGGTCGTTTTTTCGAACCGGGCGAGGCAGCGCCTCGTCAGCAGGCTTGGCAGCCTGCGCTACGGGCGCGCTGCGTAACATCAGTAAATAACCGTGGGTGAGGAGCAACGCGACGCAACCCACGGTAACAGAATATGACACCCACGTCCCTGAAAGCAGTGGCGAACAGGTTGTTCGTGCAAGGATTGTCACACCGGTTTGTTTGCGGACTGGCGCCGCAAACAAAAGGCGCGCGGATTGCGCGCAGCCGGTTTGTAGCAGCCAACTCGTTTTGAAACTTGAACCAACATGTTGGTTCATACGCCTGCATTGTAAACACAGGGACTGTCCGCCAATTCGCCCCTTTCAGGGACGTGGCATATTGTTGCCCATTCCGTGGGTTCCGGCGCGATACGCCCGGTGGGGGTGGGTGGATCTCGCACTCCTGATGATATTCTGCATGTTAGGAAAATTGTAGCACAATTCCCAGTTCTATGCGCCACCATCTTTGAAACGCTTTTGCTTATTGATGCTATTAAACATTCTTATTAGTTTGGTTTTGGCAAAATTATCATTTATATCTTGGCTAAAATACTAAAGTATTGGCTGTCTTAAGGGGAAATTCCCCTGTGTCCAAGCGTCCGGCCAAGCATCTGGTGGGACGCAAGAAACTCAACTCTTCCAATGCTCGACCAACCATAACTACATGAACCGTTACATTCCATATATAGTGGGCCTGCCTTTGGCGGGCATCGTTGCCGCAGTCTTCCTTTCCCGCGCATTTTTATCGGACGCGGCAAAACCCGCCGATGCGGATTCCGCTGCCGCCATCTCGACCGGCGCCCAAGCCGGCGCCGGTGCTGGCGCCGTCACCGTATCCACCGCGCTTCCCCCCGCCATTCCCTCGAAAAAGCGTGTTGTCAAAATCGGTCTCAACAGCTGGGTCGCCATCGCCAATGAAAAAGGCTGGCTCCGCGAAACCTTCGACCCACTCAACGTCGGGGTCGAAATCGTCGACCGCCGCGTGGCCGGCAGCGCCGAGGCGGCCCTTTTTCAACGCGGGGACATCCACATCGCCGAACGCATGGCGTATCCATCCCTCCAGCACAAGGCCAACGGTTTTGACTTCGTGGTGGTCTGGGCCAGCGGTGATTGCAATCCGCGGCGCGCCACCACGATCGTCCGCAAGGAATCCCCCGTGCGCACGCTCGCCGACCTCAAGGGGAAAGTGCTCGGGGCGCAACGGCTCGGCTGCCCCTACTTCGCCACCTACGAGGCGCTCCTCGCCGAGGGCATCCAACTCGACACCGAGCTGAAAAAAGGCGACGTGCGCTACGTCAACATCACGGGCAATCCCTCCATCGTGGCCCTCCTCACCGGGGAAATCGAGGCGCTCTCCGTCCATGCCGCCACGGCCGAATTCGGCCATCTTTACGAGGAGGGCCGCGTGCGCGAGATCGCCACCGCCAGGCCCGGCGGCCAATACGTCACCGGCGGAGGCCGCGCCCTCATCATCACACTGCGCCGCTTCGCCGACCGGAACCCCGACATCGTCCAGGCGTATTTGCGCCTCTATGACCGCACCCGGCGCTGGATCGTCGATGGCAACAACTACGAGGAAACCGCCGAAGCCGCGGCCAGGGCGTTTCGCGTATCCAAATCCGTCTCCCTCTACATCATAAAAGACGAATCCACGCTGGTCCTCGATCCGGGACGCCCCGACGCGCAGGAAACCATCGACGCCCTCTCCCGCTTCCTCAAATGGGCCATTGTCAATGGCGACGACTTTTACGGAACCAAGCCCCTCACCGACGCCCAGATCGCCGAATTCGTTGACCGGCGCTTCTTTGCAGGTGGTGATTACTTTGTGGATACAACCGGCAAACCCCTGTCCCCTTTCTCTTCTTCCCCTCCCCCCTCCTTCCCTTCCGAATCCGATTCCAAATCGGAATCGACAGGCCATGACAAGGCAGGCTCCGCAACGACAGGGACGGGCACCGTTGTCTCCAACACAAAAACAGCCACCAAAGCAACCGGCCCCGCCCTGCCACTATGAGCACCGCCACCGACACTACCGACACTACCGACGCCACCGACGACGACGCCAATGCCACCACCGCTCCGTCCTCGCCATCATTTGGCGGACGCAGCCGCCGCAACCTTCCCCGCCTCCGCCATCTCCGCCGCCTCCGCCATCTCCGCAACCTTCCCCGCCTCCGCCGCCTCGCCCTCCAGAGCCTTCTGCCCGTCGCGCTCCTGATTGCCTGGTACCTGCTGACCCGCTTCGCCCTGGTCGAACGCATCTTCCTCCCCACTCCCGCCAGCGTCGGGGAGGCTTTTGTGAAGCTCCTGCTCACGGACAACCTTCTCAACGATTTTCAAATCAGCGCCATCACCGTCCTCAAGGGCTTTGGCGCCGGGGCAGGCATTGGCCTTGTCGTCGGCATGGCCACGGGACTTTCGCGCACCGTGGAAGATTTGCTCGGCCCCCTGCTCAACGGCATCCGCCAGGTGCCCACCCTCGCGTGGCTCCCGCTCATCATCCTGTGGATGGGCGCGGGCGACCTAGGGAAAACCGTCCTCATCGCCAAGGCCGTGTTTTTCCCCGTGTTCCTGAACACCCTGCAAGGCATCCGCGGCACACCCCGTGAATACATCGAAGTCGGACGCATCTTCGATTACGGACGCCTGCGCCTCCTGCGCCGCATCGTGCTGCCATCCGCGCTGCCGGGCATTTTTGTGGGATTGCGTTTCGGCGCGGGCATCTCGTGGACCGTGCTTATCGTCGCCGAAATGCTCGGGGCACGGCGCGGTCTGGGCTTCCTCATCATGCGCGCCCAGGAACTCCTCCACAGCGACCAACTCTTCATGCTGATTGTCATCATCGGCGTCGTCGGCTTTGCCATTGATGCCGGCCTGCGCCGCATCGAAGCCCGCCTCCTGCGCTGGAAACGCGGCTTCGAGGGCTGATCCCGAAACGAAATCCGGCACACGTTCCAAGTCCCATGACCGTCACTCCCACCACCATGACCGCCACTCCCACCATTGACGTCGAGACCCGCGGCCTCACCAAAATCTTTGCCGCCCGCCACGGCACGGCGCGGATCACGGCGCTTGAAAACGTCAGCCTCGCCATCCGGCGCGGCGAGTTTGTCTCCATCGTCGGCGCCAGCGGTTGCGGCAAAACCACGTTCCTGCGCATCCTCGCCGGACTCGAAACCGAATACGAAGGCAGCATCACGCTCGACGGACTGCGCATCGACGGCCCCGGCCCGGACAAAGGCGTGGTCTTCCAAGACCACCGCCTGCTCCCCTGGCTCACCGTCGGGGAAAACATCGGCTTCGGCCTGCTCGATCTTCCGAAAACGGAGCAACGCGAACGCATCCGAAAATACCTGCGCCTCGTCGGCCTGCAAGGTTTCGAGCGCGCCTGGCCCGCGCAACTCTCCGGCGGCATGGCGCAGCGCGCCGCCATCGCCCGCGCCCTTGTCAGCAAACCCCGCATCCTCCTCCTCGACGAACCGCTCGGCGCGCTCGACGCCCTCACCCGCGTCTACATGCAGCGCGAACTGGAAAAAATCTGGACCAGGGAAAAAATCACCATGGTCATGGTCACGCACGACGTGGAGGAGGCCCTGTATTTGAGCGACACCGTCGTCCTCATGTCGGCCCGGCCCGGTCGCATCAAGAAGATCACCCCCGTCCATCTGGCACGCCCGCGCGACCGGGAAAACCCGGTCTTCCAGAACCTCAAGAAAGAGCTGCTCGTCGAGTTCGGACTCCGGGCAAAATCGCTTTTCAGCTACGAAATCTGACCCATCCCCCCATCCCCCCGCCCGCCGTCGCACACATTCCGCAATCCCATTCCCCATTCCACATTCCGCATTCCACATTCCGCATTCCGCATTCCACATTCCGCAATCCGCATCACAATTCCCATGCTCCGCCTGATTCTCCACAGCATCCTTCGCCGCCGCTGGCAATCGCTGGCCGCCATTCTCGGCGTGGCCCTCGGGACGGCGTTGCTCCTCGGTGTTTTCCTGCTTCACCGCGGACTCTCGCAAGGACTCGAACGCGGACGCCGCCAACTCGGCGCCGACCTGCTCATCGTGCCCGCCAACGCCACCATCGACCCCGACAAAGCCCTCTTCGCCGGTTCCCCCCTCAACGTTTACATGGACCGCGCCCTCGCCGGCGACATCCGCCGCGTGCCCGGCGTCGCCCGCGTGGAGTCCCAGTTTTTCACGCAAACCCTCCGCCTCGAATGCTGCTCCGGCATGGACGAAATCCGGCTCGTCGGCATCGAGGACGGTGTCCTCCGCCGCCTTGCCCGCCTTTCCGGCAAGGACCGCGCCACGCTCGAAACCGGCGAAGTTGTCATTGGCTCCCAACTCCTCACCGGCGTCGGGCGCCCTGGTGCGAACATCGAAATCCTGGGCAAAATCTTCCGCGTCGCCTGGCGGCTCGACGCCACCGGGGCCAGCCTTGACCACTCCATCCTCATGCCCATCGACGCGGCCCGCGCCCTTGCCACGCAATCCGAGGCGCTCCGCCCCGTCTGGCTTGAAGCCGGTCCGCCCTCCCGGCTCGTTTCCGCCCTCCTCGTCGAAGTCACCGACCCCGCCGCCGTGGAAACCGTTGCCCGCGCCATTGAGGACACCGGCCCCTTCCGCGTCATCCGAGCCGGCGAAACATTCCTGCGCATCAAGCGCCTGATGGACGCCTTCATCCTCGTGCTTGCCGCCGCCGGCGGACTCACCGCGCTCGGCGGCATCGCGTATCTGTTCGGCCACTTCGCCGCGTCCGCCTGGGATCGCAAAGGCGAATGGGCGCTCTATTGCGCGCTTGGCGCGGCCCGCGCCCGCATTGTGCAGCTTGTCATGGGCGAGGCGCTGCTGCTCGCCGTGGCCGGCGTCCTTCCCGGCATCCCCGCCGGACTCTGGCTCTACCGCTTCGCGTTCAACCGTCTCGCCGCCGGCAACGCCTTCCCGTTCGTGCCCGTGGAGACGCCGCTGTTCATCTTCGGCGCGCTCGGCGCCCTCCTGCTCTACGCCCTCGTCGGTGCCGCCGCCGCCATCGCGCCCGCGCTCCGCGTGGCCCAACTCGAACCCGCCCGCGCCATGGCGCAAGGAGACATCGACTGACGGAAAACGCTGAAAACTTGAACCGCTGAAAATCCGAAACCTGAAATTCCCAAAAACGCCTTCAACCAACATCTAACATCATAACCCATTTGAATACAAAATATTACAGACCCTCCTCTTCATCAAATTCAGGTGTCAAATAAAATATCCCCACCCTGTACAGAACCTGTCCCCTTTTTTGTTTTTACTAAAATGAATACCGTTAAATCTCCTCCCTTCCTCCGCTCCTCCCGCGCCCGAAACTCCGGTTTCAGCCTTTTAGCCCTTCAGTCTTTCAGCCTTTTCCCAGTCCTCCTCGAAGCCCGGCACATCTCCCGCGCCTGGGGCGCCGGCACGATCCTCGATGACGTGTCATTCCGGATACAGGCAGGCGAGTCCACCGCCATCACCGGCCCCTCCGGCAGCGGAAAAACCACCCTCCTCAGCATCCTCGCCCTGCTCCTCCGCGCCGACTCCGGCAGCATCCTCATCAACGGATGGGATTCCCTGGCTCTTTCCGACGCCGAACGCGCCTTCGTTCGCAACACCTTTTTCGGTTTCGTTTTCCAGACCGCCCAGTTGATCGGCTCGCTCACCGTGCTCGACAACGTGCTGCTCCCCTCGCTGCTGGCCGGTCGCGCCGCCCGCGAACGCGGCCACGTGCGCAGCGCGCACGATTGCCGCCACCGCGCCCGCGCCCTTCTCGACCGCCTCGGCCTCGCGGAACGCGCCGCCCATCTGCCCCACATGCTCAGCAACGGACAACGCCGCCGCGTCGCCCTCGCCCGTGCCCTGCTCCTCCGCCCCCCCGTCGTCCTGGCCGACGAACCCACCAACGATCTCGACCCGCGCAACGCCGCCGCGGTCGCCGACTTTCTCCTCGGGCTGCCCGCCGGGGGCCATGCGCTTGTGTTGGTTTCGCATGACCCGGAGCTGGCTGTGCGCGCCAACAATCGCTGGCGCCTCGAGGCGGGACACCTGACGCCCGCCTCGCCCGGGGAGGCGACTTTCACCCGTTCCCCGGCAAACCCGGAAACCGCATCTCAACTATAACTACAACTGCAACTTCAATCCACATCATGAAATACAAAGCACAGGACATCATTGCCTCCGGCGAATGGACTTACGGCCCCGCCTGGCCCGTCGTCGGACTCGACATCGGCTCGCGCGGCTCCAAAGGCGTTCTTCTCGTCAACGACGAGGTTTTCACCGCCTTCATCCCGACCGGCCTTTACATGCAGGAGACCGCCGACGAACTGCTCCGCCGCCTCCTCGAAGAGACCGGTCTGCAACGCTCCGACACCGCCTTCATTGTCGGCACCGGCTACGGGCGCATTTCGCTCAAATACGACGACATCCCCTACCAAGTCGTCACCGAAATCAGTTGCCACGCCATGGGCGCGCACGCCGTCCTCCCCGGAACGCGCACCATCATCGACATCGGCGGCCAGGATTCCAAGGCCATCAAGATCGATCCCCGCACGGGCAAAGTTGTCGAGTTTGTCATGAACGACAAATGCGCCGCCGGCACGGGCCGTTTTCTGGAAAAAGCCGCCGTGCTCCTCGGCATCGAACTCGACGAACTCGGCCCCATCGCCCTCGAATCGAAGGACCCCGCGCCCGTCAGCAGCCAGTGCGTCGTCTTCGCCGAATCCGAGATGATCTCGCTGCGCGCGCGCGGCGAACGCAACAACGACCTCGAAGCCCGTGCCAACATCGCCGCCGGCGTCCACCTCTCCGCCGCGCGCCGCGTCAACAACCTTCTCGGACGCATCGGCATCGAACCCGGCCTCGCCTTCACCGGCGGCGTGTCCAACAATCCGGGCATGTGGCAGGTTCTCGAAACCCTGCTCAAGTCGAAATTCCAGGTGCCGGGGATCGATCTCATCTACGCCGGCGCCCTCGGTGCCGCCGTTTATGCCGGCAGGCACGCCGCGGCCTCGCCCAAAATCGCCGCCAAATACCATGCACGCCCCTTCGTCCGGGAAAAAACCGCCGCCGCCGGACCGATTGCCGCCAACGCCAGCGAGGTGGAATTCGACAACAGCCTCGCCTGCTGACCGCCCGCCGGACCCGCCGGCCCCACCGCGCAAAATCCAAACTCCAAAATCGAAACTCCAAACTACCAAGAGCACCACATCCACCGCCACCACATCCGCCGCCACCGCATCCGCCAACTCCGCAGCCGACTCCGCAACCGACTCCGCAACCAATTCCGCAGCCGCCGCGCCGGACATCCTTCGTCCGGAACAATTTTCCGCCTTCATCCAGGCCGAGCAAAAAGCCCTCATTGACGCCCTCGGCGTCAGGAAGGCCGCCTACCTCTGCAACTACACGCCCCTCGAATTGCTCAATGCCGCGGGCGTCCGCCACGCCCGCCTCTTCAAGGGCGGCAGCTCCGCGCAGACCGCTGCCGGCGAACTGTTCACGCAAAGCATCTTTTGCGACTTCACCAAAAGCTGCATCGGCGGCTTCGAACAGGGCGACCCGTTCTACAAGGCATTCGACAAGGTTTACAACTTCCACACCTGCGCCACCATGAAACGCGCCACCGAAGTCATCGAGCTGTTCACGCCCACGCGCCTGCTCAACCTCCCCAAACTGCGCGACTCCGGGGACTCCCGGAACTTCTTCCACTCCGAAATCCTCCAGTTTCGCGACGACCTTGTCGAACTCGCCGGCCGGCCCGTCACCGACGACGCCGTGCGCGCCGAGATTATAGTCTATAACAAACTGCGCCTCCTCCTGCGCAAATTCTCCGAACTGCGCAAACGCGCCAACCCGCCCCTCACCGGACGCGCCTTCCTCGACATCGCCCGCGCCTACTATTACGTCGAGCCGCGCAAACTCCTCCCCATCTGCGAGCGCCTCTGCAAACACTACGAAACCCTCCCCGCCTCCCCGCCTTCCCCCGGACAACGCCAAATCCGCCTCATGGTGGCCGGCAGCATCATGGCCGACGGCGACCGCCGCATCCTCGACATCGTGGAAAACGAACTCGGCGCCCGTGTCGTCATCGAGGACCACTGCGCCGGCGCGCGCCCCTTCTACCACACCATTCCCGAAACCGGCGACCCCTGCCTCGCCCTTGCCAACGGCTACCTCGACCAGTCGCCCTGCGCCCGCCAGCGCCCGCTCTCCGACGCCATCGACTTCTCCGCCCGACTCGCGCAGGACTACAACGTGGACGGCGTCCTCTACATTTTCCTCAAATTTTGCGCCTGCTACGGTGTCAGCCAGAAAGACTTCATTGCGCGCTTCCATCAACTCGGCCTCCCCGTCCTCGCCCTCTCCAACGACTACTCCGAAAGCGACCGCGGCCAGCTCCTCACCCGCATCGAAGCCTTTCTCGACGTCATTCGCGAAAAACAAACCAACCTCGCCACCCATGAACACACCCACACCCTTGATGCCTGATTCCGCCGCCACCGCCGCCACCGCCGCCGCCACCGACAACGCCGCCGCTATCGCCACCGCCGCACGCGGCATCCGCGTGGACGCCCTTGACTACGAACCGGGCGTCACCCGTCACGGCAGCCGCCACCAGCCCAACATTTACGATGCCAAAGTGGAAAACCCCTTCTCCCAAGCCATCGTCGAACTCGGCGAACTTGCCCGCTCGTGGAACCTCGAACGCATCGAGCACCTCGTCGTCCACGAAGGCCGCCGCGCCGTCTGGGGCGGCGCCGCCTGGGATTCCCCGCTCCTGCGCGCCACCGACACCATCCCCGCCTCCATCATGGAACTCTGGCGCAAGGAAAGCCACCGCTCCGAACGCATCGCCGAGGACACCTTTCATATCCCCTCCGAATTTTGCTCCATGATCAAAACCATGATCGGACGCTGGCACACCAAGCGCGACGACCCCATCAAACGCATCCTCGCCTTCAGTTCCGGTTGCGAACCCATGAGCATGGTCATCGAGCACGCCCGCAACATTGGATACGAAGTCTACACCCTCGAAGGCGTCACCGCCTTCAAAGTCGGTGAAGGACTCGAAAACCGCGCAAAATTCCTCGCCGCCGAACTGCGCAAAGCCTCCGTCTGGCTCCAGGGAAAACCCGTTGACGAAGACCGCCTCTCCGCGGAAATCCGCCTCAAGAACGCGGCCCTGAAAAAAGTCGCCCGCATCCTCGACCTGCGCCTCAAGCGCCCCTTTGACATCGGCAGCATCGAAGTCATGTGGCTGCTCGGCGGTTCCAGCGGTTATTTCGGAAACCCGGGAAAATATTTTGAAATCCTCGACCGCTTGCTTGCCGAACTGGAGGAAGCCGCAAAGACGCCGGAGACGCGCCCCAGCCTGCCGCTCATCCTTGCCGGCGGGCCGCCGGGCGGGCTGAGTTTTTTCCAGCTTCTGGAAAAGGCGGACGCCGTCCTGGTGGGTTTTGTCCTGCTCGGCACCTCGCTCTACCGCGAAGACATGCCGCCGCTTGAATCCCTCGCGCACTATCTCTTCGAATCGCAGTTGCGCGGCGAACTCGGCGAAGCCACCGGCGCCTCCGCCCTCCTGCGCCGCCGCGGCATCGAGGCGCTGATTGAAAAGACCGGGGCCAGGGGACTCATTTCCTCGGCCATCACGGCCTGCCCCTACGCCAGCCTCGTGCAGCAACTGGAGCGAAACCATTTCCGCAAGCAAGGCTTCCCCATCGTCGCCCTCGAACACACCGTCCACAACGACCCCACGACCGAGGAGCAGACGATGAAAATCAAAGCCTTCCTCGAACAACTCTCCGAATCCTTCTGACCCGTTCTGAACCGTTCTGCTTTGTTGAAATGTTTATCGCGTCACCGACGTTACGCAACGCAACATCAGATATATAATGAAAACACTCTGTAATTTCGCGCGCCTTCTCGCAACGGCATCACAGCGCTCCACCCCGCTATGATGAAGCGCCCACTGACACAATGTCGAATCGCACCCCGCAAACATCGGGTGGGCTTTTCTCCTTGAAACAAATTCCATATCCGTGGATAAGGCATCGATGCAAAAACATATCCCTGTCTTGGTCTGTATTATTCATGCAGTTTTACTTGCCGGATGCAGTCGCAATGAAGGCATAACGCCACTCATGCTCGCAGCCCGGGCTGGAAATACAGATGAAGTCAAAAAAATACTATCTGCTGGTTCCAATCCAAATGAGCGAAGCCAATATGGATGGACGGCCTTGATGTTTGCATCATGGCAAGGCCATCTTGAACCGGTTACGCTGCTTCTGGATGCAGGTGCCGATCCCAATAATATTTCAACTCACATTCCCTCTGCATTCGAGACGACTCTCGGCTATCCACCGAGCACCGCGCTGCGAGAAGCAATCAGTCACAAGCATATGGACATAGCCAATACTTTGATAGATCGCGGTGCATTGATCGACGCCCATGCCATTGCATTGGCCGGAGGCGCGGGAGACATCGGTTTTTTGAAACGTTTGAAGCAACTGGGCGCCGATCCAAATGCCTCCGCCAACACCGCTTTTTATGCGACACCCCTCATTACGGCGGCGGCAAACCGCAATCTTGAGGCAGTCGTATGGCTGATCGAAAACGGTGCCAATCCCAACCAGATGGCGCTCTCTCAAACTGCATTAAAAACCGCCGTGCGCGCAGATGAACCACGCATTGTCCGGTATCTCCTCGAATACGGAGCAAATCCAAACCTTGTTTACGACAGCCTTGGGGAAACAGCTCTTTTTTACGCCGCGACCAAACATACTGCGCAAGAATATTACCCCGGCAATCTCTTGATTATGGAAATGCTTTTATCACACGGAGCCGATCCAAAACAAAAAGCATTTACGGATGAATGCACTGCACTCGAATTTGTCGAAAAACAAAAAGCAAACGCCGTAAAATACTACAACAATAAGGGCAAAGATATTGATCAGACAAAGCGCGACGCTTCAATATTGCATTACGACAATATTATAGACCTGCTTAAAAAGCATACAAAATGAAATCCCTATCATCTCCGACCTGACCAATCCTGATGATAATTGGGCGAATCTCCGCGACGCCGTTGCCAAAAAATTTCATCTCAAAACCCGGACATGCCGTGCCGCCCATTCCGGAGTAGCCAATTCCGGCGTAGAGCGGGCGTCCCGCCCGCTGACGGCGTGCAGCGCCGCCCCTAATGCCGGCCCCGATGCGGGCGAGCCACCCGCGCCTCGGCGTCTTGCTTGTCTATTGCCCCACAACACGCCTTTTTTCGGATAAAATCACTATGGACAAACAAGGCAATCCCGTTGAGGTTGCGGCCTGTTTTTTGTTTAATAACCCGAGGTAGCGACATTGTCGCAACCTCGGGCTTTAATAGGCAACGGCGCTGCCGTTTCGATTCCTGCGATTGTCACAATTCCCGCGATCCCTACGATCCCTGCGATTTTTGCGATTGTCGCAAATGCCGTGATTCTCGCAAATGCCGTGATTCTCGCGATTGTCGCAAATATCGTGATTGTCGTAAATATCGTGATTGTCGTAAATGTCGCAGGTGTTCACCTTGAACGGCAACGCCGTTCCCTATTGTAGCCCAAGGTTGGCGACAACGTCGCCTACCTTGGGTAATCCGATAATAATCACACAACCCCAACGGGGTTGCCTTTTCTATCAGTGTCCGAAAAAAATGCGTTATGAGATGTTAATTTTGAGATGCGCCGTCGCCAGAATATATAATTGATATTATGCAACACGTAGGGCCTGACCTTGCGTCAGGCCGCGAATTACCAATGTTGCCCTCCACGCGAACGCGGCCTGACACAAGGTCAGGCCCTACAAAATCCGCCGCGTAACATCAGTATGGTATGTGATGAAAACACTCTGTGATTTCGCACGCCTGCACGCTTTCCCGCAATGGCGTCGCATATCTCCGCCCCGGCGCAAGCGCCGGCGCAGGCGTTTACATGGCGCTGATCCGGTTCTACCCGCTTGTTTTCAACGAGGCGTTTTTTCGGCGGAAAAAGCGGCGGTAGCTCAGCGCAAATCCGGTATAGCAGAGCACGAGCGCAACGATGCAGGCCAGGCCCGCGACGAACCGGCCCGGCCAGCCCAGGGCTTCGCCTGTATGCAAAAAACGTGTCCATGTGCGGAGGCGGCGCGCGGGGGTGTTGTCAGCGAAAACGGAGCGGTGCGCGATGTCGCCTGTGTAGACGTTGAGCGTATAGGTGGTCGCCGCCGTGCGGGGCCAGCGTCCGGCTTCGAGGACACTGAGCGTGATTGATTGCGCGGCGCGTTGTTCGTGTGAGATTGATTGCGCGGCGCGTTGTTCGTGTGGGATTGATTGCCCGGCCGATTGCGCGGCTTGTTGTCCGCGCGTGATTGGTTGCGCGATGCGTTGTCCGCGTGTGATTGGTTGCCCGGCGCGTTGTTCGCGCGGGCCGCCGCGCGCAGTGGAGGAAGAGAGGCGCAGCGTGATTTGTTCCCAGCCGGGCGGGAGTTGTTCGCGGGCGCGGAGCAGGAGTGCGTCGAGCGTGAGTTTTTCCGCGCCGGACACGGGCGGCGCGAGCAATGCAGGATCAATCTCGACGGGCGGAGGCGGAGGCGGACCGGCTTGCACGGGCGGGGTTTCGCCGAAGGCGGCGTAGATGAGGTTTCCGGCCCAGCGATACGAGATGGGGAGCGCGGTAATCGTGAGGATGATGAGCACGGGCGCGCTCCAGAAGCCGAGCGCGGTGTGCCAGTTCCAGTCGCGCGCGCGACCGCGGAGGCGGGGAAGCACGAGCATCGACGGGCGCAGCGCCCGCCATGACCATGAGCGGGGCCACCAGAGATAAATGCCGGTGATCGCGAGCACGATAAACGCGGCGTTGCACGCGCCCGTGATGGCTTTGCCGACCGGACGCGAATCGCCGCCAAGCCCGAGCCAGCGGTGCCAGACAAACATGGTCTGCATGAAGGCGCGCATTTTTGTCGCGCCGCGCAGTTTGAGTTCGCCGGTGTATTGGTTTTGGTAATACGCGGTCGCGCCGCGCCCCGCGGCGGCGAGGGTATGGGCGTCGCCGGCTTCGGGCGGGATGGCGATGGTGGCGGGCTGGAAATCGGGAGCGGCCTGGCGCGCGCGCCGGAGCAATTCGTCCAGAGGCAGCGGCGCGGCGCCGGGCGAGGACGGCGCGGCGTGGCGGACGTCACTTTCGGCCCAGGCGACGAGTTCCTTTTGGAAGGCGAGGGCCGCGCCGGTAAACGACATGATCACAACGACAATGCCTGTTATGAGGCCGGAAACAAGGTGTGCCCAAAAGAGCACGGTTCGTAGTTTTTTCAGCATGATGTGTGAAGATATGCGCATGTGCATGCGCGCGACGCACGCGCACGATTTGGGAAGGATTGCGTGACACTTTTGGCGAGGCTTCGCCGCGCCCGGCGGTTGTTACCCGCGCCGGCGCAAGCGTCCGCGCACGCCCTCGCCCCGGTGCAAGTGTCCGCGCACGTGCCCTCGCTTTTCGCAGTGTTGTAGTTGAACTGACTCCGTGTCTCGCCCCGGTGCAAATGTCCGCGCGCGTGCCCTCGCCCCAGTGCGCCACGCTCCGGTGCGGCATCAATCCCGGCCGCATCCCGGAACACGACGGCGACGGCGAGGGCTGGCTGCCTGTGATAAAACTCACGGCGCGGAAGCTCCGCCGTGCGCCTTGCGCAATCCGTCCAGCAGCGGGAACACGCGCCGCACCCATTCGTTGAACGTGTCCTCGTAGTCGAGGTCGGCCTCGATGCGCTCGTGGACGCGCTGGCCGCCGAGCACCGCGAGACGTTCGTCGAGCTTGCGCGCGCAGGCGTTGTATTGCTCATAGCTGCTGTCGCCGAGGCCGAGCACTGCATAACGCAGCCCCGCCAGGTTGGGCGCGGAATCGGATTCGAGTTCGTTGAAAAACGGCAGCGCGTCATCCGGCGGTTCGCCGTCGCCCCACGTGCTTACGACGAACAGCGCGTAGCGTTCCGCATTTTCGGCGCCCGAGCCATCGCCGGAGCCGCCCAGGTCGTTGGGCGTACACTCGGAGAGATTGCGCAGGGTGGCGTTCCAGCCTTCGTTGAGGGCGTGATTCGTGGCGCTCATGGCGAGCGTCTCGGAATTGCCCGTCATCGTTGCGTAATGAATTACAAGAGGAGTTGGCATGATTGTTATCCGTGTTGGTTGATGTGTGTGTGTGATTTGATCGGTTAATCTCCGGAGATTTCCGGAAAATGGTTTTTCATGATGACGCGCCAGAGGCCGGCCTCCTCGCGCCCGTCCGCGGCCGACACGGTCAGCAGACGCGCGCCATCCGGCCCGGCCACGTGCAACGGGCGGTTGGCGGCGTGCGCACCGACCGCGAGCGCCCGCACCATTGGCAGGCCGAGCTGCACCGTTTCCGCCGCCGCGCCGCGCACCGACAGCACGCGCCCGCCGTTTGCGAACTCGTGGCTCCGCGGCGCGAACACGCGCGAATTGCAAAACTCCGCCGCGCGCAACGTCCACCGCACCGGCAGCTTTTCGTGCTGCAACACCTCAACGATGCCCGCGAAATCGCCGCCCCCCGCCGAGACCCATTCCGCATCGCCGGGAAGCCGCGGCAAGTCCGCCAGCCACGCCTCCGGCGACGCATCCGCATCCGGCGAAACGTCCACATCCGGCGACATGTCCGCATCCGGCGACGCATCCGCGTCCGGCGACACGTCCGCATCTGGCGGCACATCCGCGTCTGGCGACGCGTCCGCATCTGGCGACGCATCCATGTCCGGCAAAAAATCAGACGCGGGCGAAACCGCTGGCGCCGCATCCGACGGCGCGCCCGACGTCGCCGCCATCGCGTCCAAAAACCCACCCCACGCCGTCAGCTCGCTGTCAGCCACCGCGCACATTTGCAAAAACTCCCTGCCGTTCCGATTGCGCGCGCTGATCCGGCCAAACGACCCGCAGCACTCGCACGGTGTTAACTGACAGGTAGCCTCGCCCCATTGGTCGAAAGTAAAATGAAACACACCCTCCGCGTCGCTCATCCACCGCTGGTCCGCGCGCCACAAAAACGCAGGCATCTCCTGAACTGAGATCATGCGAGCGGCGACGTGCCGCGTTTGCGCAGCCACTTTGCCAAGAAAGCGCGCCTTTTCCAAAAACCCCGGCCAATCCCGCTCCAACGCGATGCAACCGTCATCTGTTGTGCGAAAACAGCGGCTCCCAACTTTTTTTGGCGCTGCCTTCTGTGATGCAATAGGCTCGCCATTACTAAATTGTGATAGCATTTCCAAGGAGAACCGTGTTTTGAAGAGTGACATCGTATTGCGTGATACCGAATCTCAATCTCCAAATTTCCTCCAGCCGTCAACATTTTTCCGAGATTATGTCTCAAAAATTCTGATTTTTCCCCGCCACCTCCATCCCCTCCATCCATCCCTCCTCTCCTTCCTCCTTCCTTTCTTTCCCCTTCTTTCTTCCCCCTCCCCCTTCCCTTCCTTCCTTCCTTTCCTCACTTCCTCATTTCCTTTCCCAAATTGCTCAAAATCCATAATTCTCGATTAATAGAGCACAACTTTTTGGTATATAAAAGATTATAAAATTTCGTTTTTCCAAAACTCAGGTGTCAAGTTTTTTCATCTAAAACCTGTCCCTGTTTATCCCCGGTTGTTGGCGGCGTCGGCGCGTTGTTCGTGCAAGCGGATGTCGAGGGCTTTTGTCGGGCTGTCGTGCAGGAACGCCGCGAGTTTGTTTTCCCAGAAGGTGGCGGTGGCGGAAAGGAGGGGTGTGGTGATGGCGTCGGGCATGGTGATTTTAATGAGAGAGTGAATTATTCGATAAATGTGAGAGTCCGTATGTTATTGCAAGGGCAAGCAGTGTGTTTCCTCATGACGGCTTTGCTTACAATCATGACTCATAACTTTGACGTCCTTGTCGTCGGCAGCGGAATCGCGG
>JAISGL010000328.1 GCA_031263125.1 Opitutaceae bacterium
TTCGTCGAGGCGGGTGTGGTCGAAGCGGTTTTTCACGGCGAGGCGCAGTGGCGCGCCGGGCGCGAAATCCTCCACGGTGGTCCGTTCCACGCGCACCGGCGAACAGGCTTTTTTCGTGCTCCAGAACTCGGGTTTCCTGCGCCGCCACGAGTCCACGATGCCCCATTCGCCGTAGCCGACGCAGTTCGCGTTTTCATAGGCGTCCTTGCGGTGGGCGATGCCGAGTTTTTTCCAATGCTCCACGCCGGTCGGCGCCGGCAGGTGAAACACTTCGTCAACGTAGCCCCAAATCGCGCCGCCGATCGCGTCGGACGCGTCAAAGGCGTTGTCCCACATCCTGTCCAGCGAGGCGCCCCAGTATTCGCGGATGCCGGGGTCGTCGCGCAGCACCTCGATGGTGTAGCATGGCACATGCGCCCATTCATCGCCGAGGACGGGGAAGCCTCCGCCGTCAGTCTGGAAATTCCGCACCGAGAGTCCCCGCTGGTTTTTCCTGGCGCCGGTGGTGTCGGGATAATGGATGCTCATGATGTCGTAGGGCACCGGCGAGCCGTCCGGCACGGTGCCCGGATAACTGAAAATAATCGGGCGCGAGCGGTCGTTGCGCCTTATCCACTCGCGGCAGACCTCGAAGTTGACGCCCCAGTGACTTTCGTTGCCGAGCGACCAGATGATGACCGAGGCGTGCGAGCGGAAGGTGCGCGTCATCTCCCGCAGCGGGTCGAGGTAGCGCGGCGCGTATTCCGGGTCGTGCTGCGTCACGGCGAGAAACGGGCCGGGGTTTTTGTCCCCGTGAAAACAGATCGAGTTTTCGCACTCGACGTAGATGCCGAGGCGGTCGCACTCCTCCACGAACTTCTCCGACGGCGGGTAGTGCGAGGTGCGGACGAAATTCATGTTGGCCTCCTTGAAGAGCCGCGCGTCGAGCGCGTCCATCTCCGCCGAGGTCGAGCGGCCCTGCTCCGGGTGGAGGTCGTGCCGGCACGCGCCGCGCAGTTTGACCGGGGCGCCGTTGACGAGCAGGCGCCCGCCATCAACGCGCACTTCGCGAAAGCCGATTTTTTTCGTGAAGCGGCAGACGGGTTTTCCGCCTTTGTGCAGGACGGTTTCCAGGGTGTGGAGGCGCGGGTGCTCGGCGTCCCACAGCGGCGGCTGGCGGACGGTGAGCGAATGCTTTTGCGCGGCGGCGGCAATCGGGAAACGGCCCCGCGCGACCGGCTCGTCCCCTTCGCGCGCGTCCGGCGCGAACAGCCTGAGTTCAATCTCGCCGCCAGCGGCGCCTGTGATGCCGGCGGCGTTCGCGGAGCCAGCGGTGCCAGCGGAGTCACCGACGCCGGTGGCGCTGGCGATGTCGGCGGCGCCTGTGATGCCGGCGGGCGTGAAACTGACATCCAGCGCGGCCTCCGTGAAGCCGGCGGACAATCTGGTCTCCGTCCAAAAATCAAACACGTGCGCCGGCGGCAGCGCGAACAGCGACACATCGCGCAAAATGCCGCCGATGAGATGGTGCGCGTAGGCGGAGCCGTAGGCCGTGTCGTCGGAGCGGTCGGTGACTTCCAGTTCGATTTCGTTGATCTGCCCGGCGCGGGCGAGGCGCGTGATGTCGGCCTCCCAGCGGGTGAAGCCGCCGTGGTGCTCGCGGACGGGCGCACCGTTCACGCGCAGCTTCGCGTGGCTGTAAACGCCGTCGAAGCGCAGGATGATCGTCCTGCCGTCGAAATCGGGCGGGATGGCGAACCGCATTTTATACAGGAACGGGCGGTCAAGCTCGATGGCGAGACCCTGCATCGCCACTTCTCCGGGGACGCGGACGGGCGTCCATTCTGCGCCCGGCGCAGGCTGGAAACGCCATTCGTCTTTGCCGTTGAGCGAGACGAACGGCGTTTTCACGCCTTCCACCCAGTCGGGCACGATGTAGGCGCGCCCGATGTCGGCGGCGAAAAGTTTTTCGGTGTCGGCCTGGCGCTGCGCGGCGGTGGTGGTTGTGGCGGCGGCGGTTGTTGTGGTGGCGGCGGTGGTTGTAGTGGTTGTAGTGGTTGTGGTGGCGGCAATGCCAGCGGCGGCGGCAGTGGTGACGGCGACGGCAGTGATGGTGGCGGCGGCGGCAGTGGTGATGGTGGCGTCGGTAGTGGTGATGGCGGCGACGGTGGTGGTGGCGGCGTTTTGTTCGGCTTTCGCCGCCGCTTGCGCGGCGATGGCGCCGGTGCCGGCGGTGGCGGCAAAGGTGGCGGCGGCGAGGACGGCAGCGAGGACGGGCCATGCGGAAGGCCATTTAAGTTTTGCGGAGAGCAACTTTGTTTTCATGGGCGAGGCGGGTTGGATTTGGTTTAGGTTGGGTGAGGTTGATTGAGATTGGTTGGGATTGATTGAGGTTGGTTGAGATTGATTGAGGTTGGGTGAGGTTGATTGAAGTTGAACATGAATGCCGGCGGCAGCGGACTCAAAGCCGTTCGGCGCGGGTGGCGTCCGCGAGCGCGATGATGTTTTCCCACGGCACGTCCGGCTCGAGGACGTGCGTCGGCGCGACGATGATGCCGGCGCCGGCGCGGGCGAGCGCCGCGCATTCGGCGACCACGGCGCGCACGCCGGCGGGCGTGCCGAAGGGCATCGTGGTTTGCGTGCCGACCATGCCCCAGAAGACGAGGCGGTTTTTGTGTTCGGCGACGACCTCCGGCACCGGCAGGCACTCGGGTTGCACGGGGTTCAAAATGTCCACGCCGATTTCGACGAGTTCGGGGATGGCGGGGCGGATGTCGCCGTCGGAGTGGTAGCGCACCCAGAGCGGGGCGCGCTGGTGCGCGCGGAGGGTGTCAATCACGCGCTTGAGGCGCGGCTTGAGGTGCTCGCGCCAGAAGGGCAGCGACATCATCATGCCGCGTTGCGTGCCGATGTCGTCGCCGAGACCGACAACATCCACGCCCGCCTGCGCCACCAGTTTTGCGCGGCGCACGGAGTATTCGGTGAACCAGTCGAGCAGCCACGCGCCGATTTCGTTGCCCTCAATCATGTCGGCGCAAAGTGTGTCCATGCCGCGCCGGTACCAGGCGGACTCGAAGACGGTCATCTCCATGTGGCAGACGGCGACTTTTCCGGCGGCGTGGATGGCGGCGACATCTTCCGCGAGCGTGCCGGCGCCGAGGTCGGTGTCGAGGTCGGGCCAGGGCAGCGCGCGCAGTTGCTCCAGCGAGGTGATGCCGGCGAGCGGATAAAATTTTTCGCGCAAATGCCAGGCGCCGTCGGGCGAGGCCTGACCGGGGCGGATGAGCACTTCGCCGATGGGGTGGATTTCGGCGCCGGGCGGCAGCGCGATGGCTTGCGCGGCGAAGGTGTCGCGCCAGCGTGCGGTGTCGTCGGCGAGGCATGGGCCGCAGTAACGGAAGTCGAGGTCGAACGCGAGCGCCGGGTCGCGCGTGCCGAGGCGCGCCTCGATGAGGCCGGCGATGGGCGGCGTGACAGTGATGTCAAGCGGCATCCATTGCGGCGCCATCCATTGCGATGCGGCGCCGGCGCTGTTGCTGGCGCTGATGCCGGCGCTGGCGCTGTTGCCGTTGTTGACGCCGTTGCTGGCGTCGTTGCTGATGCCGTTGCTGTTACTGATGCTGTTACTGATGCCGTTGCCGCTGCTGACGCGGCTCATCATGGCGCGGAAGTTTTCGAGAGGGGTCATGTGGGTTGGTGCTGTGGGTGCTGCGGGTGCTGCGGGTGCTGTGTGGTTGGGAAAGTTGGGAAGGTTGGGAATGGCGGGGGCATTATAAGACAGGCGGGGCGTTTTTTATGAATGAACAGATTGGCAAAATTTGTGTTTTCTGGCACATGCGTTCCATGAAAACCCGCCATTCCTTTCCCCTTCCCGCCCGATGGTCCCAGCCGGGGCACGTGGTCATTTCCGGCGCGATGCACAAAACGAGAATCCGCACCCCGCGCACCTTTGACTATTTCGGCATGGTGCTCGTCACCCAAGGCCGGGGCTGGTTCGAGGACGCGCGCACGCCGCGCCTGGCGGTCGGGGCGGGCGATGTGTTCTTCCTGTTTCCGGGCGTGAGGCACAGTTACGGGCCGCATCCCGGCGGGTGCTGGGATGAAATCTTCCTTGTGTTTTCCGGTGACATCCCACGCGCCTGGCAAAAGGCGGGCTGGCTGCCCGAGCAACCGCCCCTGATCCCGCTCGGCGCCGCCGCGCCGTGGGTGCGGAAAATGGAGGCCGTGCCCGGACTGCGCGTCCCGTGGGACGCCGGTTCCTGCTGCGAGGAAATCAGCCGCCTGCAACAACTGCTCGCCGGGATGCTCGCCGTCCGGAAGGCGCATCAGCGGCGCCGCGACAGAACCCGGGACTGGGCGGAGGAGGTGAGCGGGCTGATGGAAAAGCTGATGGAAAAGCAACCCGGCCGGACGCCCGATCTGGACACGCTCGCCGCCCGGCTGGGCATGGGTTACGAGGCGTTTCGCAAGCGCTTCGCGCGCGTCTTTGGTGTGTCGCCCGCGAGGCACCTCGCGCACCTGCGCATCAACCGTTGCTGCGACCTGCTGTCGCACCCCGCGGCCTCGAACCGCGAGGTGGCGGAGGCGCTGGGTTTTTGTGACGAGTATTATTTCAGCCGCTGCTTCAAGCGCGTGGTCGGCATATCGCCCGGCGAGTTTCGCCGCCAGATATGGCGCGCCAGCGCGGAGCAGGGCAAAGCAGAGTGAGGTCAAACTGCAGCCGAAAAAATATAACCAAACAGGTTGCATTGGCTATGAAAAACTTGGTGGAAACAATCCACTGATATTACGCGCTGCGTAACATCAGTTATTCATATAAAGGCTGCGCAAAAAATTAACCGCGAAGGATGCAAAGGATGCGAAGAACGGAAAAAGGGAAACTGGAAAGCATGATGATGATGATTTCATCTTCGCGCCCTTTGCGTTCTTCGCGGTTAAAAAACAAATCACTAAATTCAAACGCAGACCTGTTTTTTGTGGTTATTGGATTGTTGGTTTGAGCTGGATTGTTGGTTTGAATATGTTCCTTTGGTTGCGGCTGTGCCGCGCTGGGTTATTCTGCCATTTTAATGATATGGGCGCATATCAAAACGGGGCAGACAGGATGTCGTGGCATGCCGTGGCGTCGCGTGGGAGGGGTGTGGGCGGCTTGCGTGTGCGTCGGGGGCGGCGTGAGGGCGGCGCTGTGTGTCGTCAGCGGGCGGGACGCCTGCTCTACGCCGGAATTGGCGGCTTGGTCTGGCCTGTTTTTGAGAGGTGGCGGGAGGGTGAGGGAATCGGGGCGGGCGCGGGGGTCACGGGGCGATGGTCGCGGTGTGGCTGCCTGGCGGATACTCGCGTCCGGCGACGATGGCGGTGGTGTTTTTCGGGAGGGTGAACGTGGTTCGGATTTCGTTTTCGACGCGGCGGTGGCGGCCTTCGATTTTGCCGTTTGGCGTGGGGACGACAAAGGCGAGGTCGTTCATGCCTTCGGGGAGCTGCGGGGCGAGTTCGACGCGGCGGAGGGCGGGTTCAAGGATGCGGAGGCCGGCAAAGCCTTCAAAGAAGAGGATGAGCGGTCCCGCCCCCCAGGCGTGCGAGGCACTGTGGGTGTGGACGCGTCCGGAGGATACCGGGTGGAAGATTTTCCAGTATTCCCAAGTCGTGCCGAGGCCGGCGTCGACGATGGGTTGGTAACGGGCACGCACGAGTTGCCAGGCGAGCGTGACGCGGTTGTTGCGAAGGAGCGCGCGGATGACCAGCGGCATTGAGTAGGGACTGCTGATCACGGTGCCGGGCGCGCCGAAGTGCGCGAGGATGCGCGGGGCGCGGGCGGCGGCGATGGCGGCGGTGGTAGTGGCGGTAGCGGCAGCAGTGGTGGCGGCGATAGCGGTAGCGGTGACAGCGGTAGCGGTGGCAGCAGTGGCTGTGGTGGCGGTGGCAGCAGTGGCGGTGGCAGCGGTGGCAGCGGTGGCGGCTGTGGCGGAAGTGGAAGCTACCTTGCAGATATTGCAGCCTTGCGTGGTGGCGGTGGCTGTGGCGGCGGGGGCGGGGGGATTGGGAGCGCGGGCGGGTGTTGTTTGTGACGTTTCTGCGGGGGAGGCGTCGGGGGCGAGGTGGAGGAGGGCGAGCGCGTTGGTGGGTTCGGAGATGGTGTCGCTGGGTTTGCCGTTGACATAACAATCCGGGTAGGCGGCGCGCGTGTCGTCCCAGAGGTTGTTTGTGATCGCAGTTGCGAGCGCGTCGGCGCGGGCGGTGAAGGCGGCGCGGGCCGCGGTGTCGTCGAGCGCGGCGGCGAGGCGGGCGGCGGCGCGGAGGGATTCGAGGTAGAGGAGGTTGAGGGCGGTGATGATGCCGCCGCGTTCCGTGTCAAGTTGCGGGCCGGCGGGGTAACCGCCGAGGTCGATGTAGGGCCAGAAGGGGACGTTTTCAAGGAGGCCGTTTTTGTTTTCGTAACGCGTGAACCAGCGCAGGGCCATGATGATGTTGGGCCAGAGTTCGGCGGCGGGCGCGAGGTCGCCGGTGAAGCGGTGGCAGTCGTCGAACGAGGTGACCCACGCGAGGCAGTAGGAGGGGATGGGCGACCAGTTTTCGTGGCCGTCGGGATAGCGGGATTTGGTGAGGCCTTCGGCGTCCTGCGAGTGGGCGATTTGGTGGAGGAGGCGGCGGTGGAGGCGCGGGTCGCCGCTGAGGTAATAGTTGTAGACGGCCTGCCAGCGGGCGTCGCCCATCCATTGTTGTTGTTCGCGGCTGGGGGAGTCGATGAAGCCGTCCTGCATGCAGCCGCGGAGGGCGTGGGCGCAGATGGCGTGGAGGTTTTGCTGGAAGGCGTCGGGCGCGCGGACGTGTCCGTATTGGTTTGCCGGATACATGCGGGTGCGCATGGCGGCGCGGTGGAGCGTGAGGGGGGCGGCGGAGTTTGCGGGGTGGCGGATGATGAGCTGGGCGTAACGAAAGCCTTTCCAGGCGAAGGCGATTTCGAGTTCGTTGCGGCCTTCGTCGAGGATGAAGGCGTCGAGGGGGCGTTGCGCGGATGGCTCGAAAAGAGCGCAGCGGCCTTCGTAGAGGTCCTCGGCGCAGGCGATGTCGATGCGCGTGCCGGCGGCGGCGGTGGCGGAGAGTTGGAGGTAGCCGGGGGTGATGCGGGCGAAGTCGAGGGTGAGGATGGTGACCTGGCCGGGGGCGGGGGGCGGAATGCTGAATGGGGCGTCGGGGAAGGGGAGGGGGAAGGAATTTTCGATTTTCGATTCTCGATTTTCGATTGGGGAGCTTCCGCTCCCGTTGGCATTTGGCGCGGGGGCGTTGTTTGTGTCGCAATTTGTATTTCGTAATTTGTGCTCGGGAAATTCCACGGGGGTTTTGATTTCGTCGAGTTCGAGGCGGGCGCGTTGCGGGAAGAAGGATTCGGTGTCGTGGGCGGCGACGGTTTGCGGGGCGGAGATGCGCGCGGCGGGGAGAATGGTTTCTTCCATCATGGGGATGTCGCGGGGGAGCAGGCGTATGTAGGGGATTTGCTCGTTGCCGATCGCGCGGGTTTTGGCGGCGGGCCAGGCGGTGTCGTCGAAGTCCGGTTGCGTCCACGCGGCGGGTTCGTTGCGGGCATCGAAGATTTCGATGGCGCCCTGGCAGCCGTTGACGCGCGGGGCGTCGGGGTCGAAGGAGGTGGAGCGGTGGACTTTCCATGTGCCGTCGGTGCGGAGCAGTGTGCGCGGTTTTTCGCCGGGGAAGGCGATGTCGAGTTCGGCGAGGAGGCAGGGGACGCGGGGGATGTGCTGGCCGGTGTTGTAACCGTAGTAGAGGACCTGGACGGCGATGCGGTTTGCGCCGGCGCGGAGATGCGGGGCGAGGTCGATGATGTCGTAGGTTTGAAAGCGCGGGTCGCTGCGGGCGGGGCCGCGGGCGATGTAGGCGCCGTTCACGAAGAGGCGGTAACGCGAGTCGGCAAAGATGCGGAGGCTGGCGGTGGCGGGCGCGGAGGGCACGGCAGGCAGGTTGAAGGTTTTGCGGAAGTAACACCATTCGTTGCGCGGCAGGTCGAAATAGGCGCGTCCGTCGGGGAACCAGATGAGGGCGGAGCGCGGGGAGAAGACGCGCCGGTATGTGGTGGCGGGGGAGGCGGCGAACAAATGCGGAGGCGGAAGCGAGGGCGGCGGCGGATTCGGGCGGGGGGAAGCGGAGCCATCGGGGATGTTTGCGGGTGGCGGC
>JAISGL010000114.1 GCA_031263125.1 Opitutaceae bacterium
CGTCCACGGGCAAGATGCCCGTGCTACTCGATCCGGCGGCTTCGCCGTCAGCGGGCGGGACGCCCGCTCTACTCCAGAATTGGCGGCATGCCCTGTCCCGTTTTTGAGATGCGCCCGCGGTAAGAGCATACGGCACGCACATCCTTGAAAGGGGCGAACTGGCGAACATCCCTGCGCGGCAACCGGTTCGTCCCTTTCAGGGACGTGTGTGGTGCTGTCCATTCCGTGGGTTCCGGCGCGTTGCGCCTTCACCCACGGTTATGGCAGGCAACTTCGCTTCGCTCGTGAACGTATTGAGTCCCTTCGGGACTCTCCTGCATCGCTCTCCCGCATCGTTTGCCTCGACTCCCACCACATTCGTTCGCACCTGCGGCGGCGCTGACGGGGGTTTAGCGGGAGTTCAATTCGAGAGGGAAGACGGTTGTGCCGGTGCGCGCGTCGGTCATGAGTTTTTCGAAGTGTTTCACTTTGTCGGGGTTTTGGGCCGCGATGTTGTTTTGTTCGGCGGGGTCGGCGGAGAGGTCGTAGAGTTCGATGGCATTTTTCACGCCGTTGCGGATGGCTTTGAGATTGCCCTGGCGGATGGCCTGGCGGCCTTGTTTGCCGACGAGCAGTTCCCAGTAAAGGTAGTCGTGCTTTTTTTGTTTTTCGGGCTGGCCGAGGATCGTGGGGGCGTAGCTGATGCCGTCGAGGTTTTCGGGGATGGGCGCGCCGAGGATGTCGAGGACGGTGGGCGTGAAATCCCAGAAGGCGGCGAGGTGGTCGCTTGTGGCGCCGGGCTGGATATGGCCGGGCCAGCGCACGGCGAAGGGTTCGCGGATGCCGCCTTCATACATGTCGCGTTTGATGCCGCGCAGACCGCCGGAGGAATTGAAAAATTCGTTGTTCTTGCCGCCCTCGGCATGAGGGCCGTTGTCGGAGGTGAAGATGACGAGGGTGTCGCGGTCGATGCCGAGGTCCTTGAGTTTTTGCATGATGCGGCCCACGTCGCGGTCGAGGCGCATCATCATGCCCGCAAACATGAGCGTGAAATGTTCGGCGTTCGGGTCGCGCGCCCATTCCTGTTCTTTTTTGAGCTGGTCGATGCTGTCTTTCGGCACTTTCAGGTCGGCGTGCGGCGTGGTGTAGGCCATGTAGAGGAAGAAGGGTTGCCCGGCCTTTGCGTTGCGCTCGATGAAGGCGAGACCTTCGCCGGTGAAGCGGTCGTTGGCGAAGATTTTTTCCCCGTGTGAGAAATTGTCGGGAATCGGCTCCAGGACGGAACCGCGGTAGAGCGACTCGGGGTATTGGTTGTGCGCGTGGGCCTGGTTGACGAAGCCGTGGAAAAAATCCCAGCCGCGCAGCCAGGGGGCGCTGAATGTTTCGGGTTCGCCGAGTCCCCATTTGCCGGCGAGGCCGGTCGCGTAGCCGAGGTCCTTGAGGCGTTCGGCGATGGTGAGGTCGGTGCGGGCGAGGGGGATGCGCACGGTGGTGTTGGCGGTGGCGGTGTTATTGTTGGCAGCGGTGGCGGGATAACCGGTGTTGCCGCGGATGCTGACGTGGCCGGTGTGCAGGCCGGTCATGAGCGAGGCGCGCGAGGGGGCGCAGACGGGGACGCCGGCGTAGTGCCGCGTCATGACCATGCCTTCGCGGGCGAAGCGGTCGATGTTGGGGGTGTTGTAGCGTTTTTGTCCGGTGAAGCCGAAGTCGCCGTAGCCCGCGTCGTCGGCGAGGATGAAGATGATGTTGGGGCGCGCGGGTTGGGCGGCGCCGGCAGTCGATGGGAGGAGCGTGAGCGCGCCCGTGGCCGCGATTGCGGTGGTTGCGATTGCGGTGGCGGAAATTGCGGTGGCGGAGAGGGTTTGAGTGAAGTGGCGCATGCGGATGAGGATGAGGATGGTGATTGGAGAGTGTGTTTATTGGAGAGTATGCGGGAATGGGAATGTGGGCGGAAGAATGTGGGCGGAGTGGAATATGGGCGGAGTGGTGATTGGTAATTGGAGGTCAGGGTCAGGGGAAATGACAGGTGTCCCAGTTTGGTGCAAGTCTTGGGTGTGGCGGATTCGAGGTGGCAGACTTTTCGGACAGCCCCAGGCGTTCTTTATCACTTCGCGTATAACAAATATGGCGCGCGTTGTTTTTTGAAATTCTCCACGTCATCCTTCCAGCGGGCCTTGATTTCTTGCGCGGATTTTCCGTCCTTGATCATTTTGCGCACGTAATCGACGCCGATCAGTTTTTCGAACATGTCATTGAAAAAATGATCGCCCATGCCGAGGTTGTTGTAGGCGTCGATGACGTAACTGAGGTCCACGCCGTTTTTCCATATAAGCTCGTCGGGCAGATTTCTCAAATCGACGCCGTTGCAAAGTTTGTCGCGCTGCGGCGGGTTCCTTGCGCCCGGCATGTCGCGCGGCGTGAAGCTGAATGAGCGGCCGGTCATGCCGGGATGCCCGTATACCTGAAACGGGAAGGGCGTGCCGCGCCCCAGGCTGACAGGCGTGCCCTCGAAGTAGCATATTGAGGGATACAGGTATACCGATTTCATATCCGGCAGATTGGGCGAGGGCGGGACGGGCAGTTGATAGAGTGTTTTGTGCGTGTAGTTTTTGCACGTGATCACGGTCAGGTCGCACTCGCGGTTTTCGGGCAGCCATTTTTCGCCGTTTGTCATGCGGGCGATTTCACCGAGTGTCATGCCGTGCACCACGGGGATGGGCAGCCAGCCGACTCCCGATTTGTATTTCATGTCCAGAATCGGGCCGTCCACATAGTGTCCGTTGGGATTGGGTCTGTCGAGGACGATCATTTTTTTGCCGGCACCGGCGCACGCATCCATCATGCGGACCATTGTTATATAATAAGTATAATAACGAAGCCCGACGTCCTGAATATCAAAAATCACAATATCAAATGTTCGCATGGTTTCGGGCGACGGTTTGCGGTCTTTTCCATCGTACAGTGATTTTATCGGGATGCCGGTTTTTTCGTCGGTCGAATTGCCAACGCGTTCCCCCGCGCCGGCGTTCCCCCTGAAACCGTGCTCGGGGGAGAAAATACAGACCACATTGACCCCGGAGCGTTGCAGCAAATCGACCACGTGCTCCCGTCCGGCCATTCCCGTGTGGTTGGATAAAACCGCGACTTTTTTATCCTTCAACAGCGGAAGATATTCATCCGCGCATTCGGCTCCGACTTTGACGGGATTTTGCCGCGCGGGCAGAACCGGCATTATAACCGCCAGGAATGCGGCCAGGAGGAGTTTTTTTGCGGGGTTTTTTGCGGGATGTGTTTTCAAGGGAGAGATTAATTTCATGTGGTTAATATTTTTTTGCTATTTTGAATGGTGATGACGAAGCAAGCCGGGGAAAGCCGGAGGCTTGCGGAGCCGCTGCAAACAACGGGAAAAATATTTTAATAACTGATGTTACGCGACCAGCGGATTTCGCAGGGCCTGACCTTGTGTCAGGCCGAACACGCGGGGGAGGCCACACAGGTAATTCGCGGCCTGACACAAGGTCAGGCCCTACGAAATCCTGCTGGTCGCGTAATATCATTTAATAAAATAGAGCCGGGGGCGTTTTTCTAACGCGGCAATTCCAGCATGAAGCCATCGCGCGCGAGGGGTTCGCCGTTTGCGAGGATTTCGATTTCGTGGCGTCCCGCATAATGCGTGCGCGTGGTGAAATTTTGCATGCGCTGGGTGCGGGCCAGTTCGATTGTTTCGCCGGGGGCGAGGGTGAGGGTTTTCAGTTTGAAAACCTTGCGCGTGGTGCGGCCGGCTTTTTTCACGTAGCGCATGGCGTAGTCCACCACGAGGCGCTGCGGTTTTTTCGCGGTCGAGGTGAGCGCAAGGGAGAAGCGCACGCGTTCGCCGAGTTTTACGGTGCGCGGCTCCACGCGGAAATTGGCGACGCGCACGCGGGGTTTTTCCCCGGCGCCGATCACGGCGAGGGCGCGGCGGTCGCCTTTTTTGATGAGCGTGCGCAGGGCTTGCTTTGCGATCCATGCGGTGTGCGCGTTGTCAAGCGGCCAGCCGGCGAGGCGGTCGAGCACCCAGGCGGGGTGCGTCTTGGTGATGTCGTTGAGGTGGTTGGCGACGGATTTGCGGACGTAGAGGCTTGGGTCGGCGCGGAGGGTTTCGAGGATTGGCGCGACGGGGTCGGGATTCGCGATGAGCGCGTCGAGGTGAAACGACCACGGGAGGCGCGGGCGGCAGCCTTCGCACGAGAGGCGGCGGACGTGTTCATCGGCGTCGAGCGACCACGTTTTCATGATGGCGAGCGCGCGCGGCTGGTCGCGGCGGATGAACTCGCGCACGGCGAACTCGGACGAGCCGAAGGGCGTGAAAAATTTGAGCGCGTCCATCGAGATGTCGAAATCCTCGGGGCGCGCGCTTCCGTGGCGGGCGACGTAATCGGGGAGCACGAGGGTGCAGAAGCCGCGTCCGAGCGACGGGGCGAGGGCGCGGAGCGTCAGGAGGGTTTTGCGATAACCGGTTTCGGCGCCGGGGAGCGAGGCGTGGAGCGACTCGGTCATGCGGTGGAGGCGTTGCGTGAGGGTGAGGGTTTTGAAATCGCGCAGCGAGAGGGCGAGGAAGCGTTTGGAGTCGAAACGTTTTTCGATGCGCGAGAGTTCGCGCGCGAGGTGGCGGAAGCGGTCGGTGTTGAAGAGGGTGTCTTTGAGCGCGGGAGCGGCCATGCGGTGATGTTTTCGCACGGCGGGACGGCACGCAAGCGCATGTGAGCGGGGGATGAGGGAGTGAGGGGCGTGAGGGGGGGAGTGAGTGAGGAAGGGAGGGAGTAAGGGAGTGAGGGGATGAGGGAGTGAGGGAGGGAGGAGTGAAGGAGTAAGGGAATGAGGGAGTGAGGGATGTTACGCGGCCGAAGATATTCAAGAGGCGCAGGCGCGTTCTTCCGCCATCAAACAGACCCGAAATCGCGCCTGAATGAGGACGACGCGAGCGCCTTTTCTGGAATGTATTTCCTGGAATGCATTTCCTGGGAGCGCGGGCATCTCTGCCCGCGAAACGCCGTGCGCCCGTATATTGTATAACGTATCAAAACGTATCGCGGGCAAAGATGCCCGCGCGCCCAAGCGCTGTCGCGTAACATCAGTTACTTTAAAATATCCAGGCCATGCCGAATTTTATCCAGAGGGGGATGGTGAGGATGCCGATGAGGGTGGTGCCGATGGTGATTTGGGCGGCGGTCACGGGGTGGCCGTTGTAGTGGCGGGCGACGGCGATGGGGAACATGCCGGCGGGCATCGCGGCTTGCACGATGAGGACGCGTTTGAGGTCGTCGGTGAAGGGGAGGTATTTTGCCACGAGCAGGAAGATGACGGGGTAGATGCCGAGGCGCAGGAATCCGGCGAGCGTGGTGACGCGTTTGTCGAAGAGCGTGCCGGGTTTGGTGATGTATTCACAGAGGGTGCAGCCGGTCAGGATGATGCCGATCGTGAGGCCGCAGACACCGCAGCGGTGGATGGTTTCGAGGAGAAAAACGGGGAGGCGCGCGCGGAGGTCGGTGAGGTTGAGGAGCAGTCCGAGGGCGAGCGCGATCACGGGGCCGTTGAGGAGTTTTTTCCAGCTTTCGCGCAGGGGGAGTCCGGCGAGGACGAAGATGCCGATGGTCCAGATCGCGGCTTCACCGCCGGCGCCATGCACGAGGGTGAGGCCGATGGCGGGCGAGTTTTGCCCGAAGAGCGCGGCGCAGACGGCGAGCGCGAAGTAGCCGTAGTTGTTGATGCCGCCGGCGAAGGCGAAGGTGCGCAGGCCGCGGCCTTGCGTGAGGCCGAGCGAGCGTCCGATGGCGTGGGTGGCAACGATGCTCGCGGCCATGATGACGAAGCCGGAGAGGGGCGCGGCAATGAGGTTCGAGGGGTCGCGGAGGGCGTCGTTGTTGAGGACGTTTTCGAAAATGAGGCAGGGGTAGAGGCAGTTGAGCACGAGGCGCATGATGCTGCCGTCGGCTTCCGGCGTGATCCATTTGAGTCCGCGAAAGGCGACGCCGATTGCGACGAGTCCGAAGACGGGGACGATGGAGAGGAGGACGTCGGAATAGGCGAAGTTCACGGGTTGGCGGGTTGCATGGTATTTTCCACAAATATTGAGACATCAGGAGGGCTGACAACCACCCTGCCGAATGTGTCTGTATCAGTGGGAAATACCATAGTTTGTGGGTTGTGGTTTGCGGGTTGTGGGTTGCAGTTTGCGGGTTGCAGTTTGCGGTTTGGCAACGTCACGCTGACGGCACTGCCGCAGCATCGTCGCATTGCCGTCGCGGCATCATCGCGGCACCGTCGTGCCGCCGGAGCTGTCACGCCGCTGGCGTTGCTTGCGCGACTGTTTGCGCGACTGTTTATGCGAATTTCTTTTTAATGGCATTTCGCATGGCGGCGACCGGGATTTCGGCGCCGGTCCAGAGCTCGAGGGAGCGGGCGCCTTGATGCACGAGCATCGAGAGGCCGTTGGCACGGGGGATGTCGAGCGCGGCGGCTTGCGCGAGGAGGGGCGTTTCGGGCGGGTTGTAGATCATGTCGAAAACGGCGATGGGGCGCGCGGTTGCGGGGAAGGCGGTGAGGTCGATGGGCGGCGGATCGGTGGGGCGGAGGCCGGAGGAGGTGGCGTTGATGATGAGCGGGGGAGGGGATGTGGGCTGGGAGGCTGTGTTATTCGGTTCACGCAAGCCAGCGGGCTGGCAGGATATGCCGCTCGATCCGCTCAATCTTATGGGCTGGAAGCCCGCGTTACTGTCCAATCCCACGGGCTGGAAGCCCGCGCCACTCAATCCCACGGGCTGGAAGCCCGTGCCACTCGATCCGCTCAAGCCAACGGGTTGGCGGGCCGTGTCACTGGTCAGGCTGCGGAGGTGCGCGAGGAGGGCGTCGAGGTTGGCGCGGGTGCGGTTGGCGATGGCGAGGGATGCGCATTTGCGTTGGAGGCATTCGATGGCGGCGCCGCGGGCGGCTCCGCCGGCGCCGAGGAGGAGGATGTGGGTGTTGGCGAGGTCGAGGTTGAGGGTTTCGCGGATGGCGGTGGCGAGGCCGTGGCCGTCGGTGTTGGCGCCGTGCCAGCCTTCCGGCATCCAGCTGAGCGTGTTGATGGCGCCGATGGGTGCGGCAGCGGGGTCAATGGCGGCCACGCAGTCCAGCGCGATGACTTTGTGGGGGACGGTGAGATTGATGCCGTGGAATTTTTTTTCGTGGAAGAGTTTGAGGGCGCGGGGGAGGTCTTCGGGGGCGATGTCGAAGCGGTGGTAACGCCAGCCGCGATAGAGTGGATTGCGCGCGGCCATGGTGGCGAGCGCGGCGTTGTGCATGCAGGGGCTGAGCGAGTGTGCGATGGGGTGGCCGATCACGGCGAGGTGCGTGCCGGGGCGGTTCCAGGTTTCGAGGTCGGCGAGTGTGTAAACGGTTTTGTCGGTTGTGCCCACGGGTGTGCGAGGTGAGGGGAGAGTGATGCGGGGTGCGGCGGAGAAACGCAAATCGCGAATGCGCGTGAATGTGCGTGCGTGCGCGTGAGTGCGCGTGTGCGCACACGCACGCGAATGCGTAGGCGTTGATATTTTAGGGACAGGTTATTTTTGGGACGAGAACGCGACGTGGGGGGAACGGGCTTCGGAATTACGGTTACAGTTGTACCGTTACATTATGCAGTTACGCGGTTGCGCGATTGCGCCGTTGATTAGAACTTGAACACGGCCTGCACGCCGGCGAAGAACTCGTACTTGGGTTCGCCGAGGGCGCGGATGGACTTGCCATAGCGGGTGTAGCTGACTTCGGAGCGGATGCTGAAGTTGTTGGAAATCTCGTAGCCGACGGGCATGACGGAGAGTTTCCAGAAGTTGCCGAAATCTTTTTCGTTGCCGTAGCTGAGGCGTCCGGCGAGCGAGATTTTGTCGCTGAGGTCCTGTTTGGCCATGAGCGCCACGTAGTAGGTGTTGCGGGCTTGCGAGAATTTGTCGTTTTCGCGTTTCATGGCAACTTCGGCGGCGAGCGTGATGTCGCCGATGTTGCGTTCGAGCCAGATGTCGGCGGTGAAGGTTTCAGGGTCGGCGGCGTAGGGATCGATGCCATCGATGCTCTGGTAGCCGGCCTTGGCGTATTGGTAGGCGAGCGTCAGGCCGAGGGTCCATTGTTCCTCGGCGTGGGTGAAATTGCCTTCGATGCCAAAGCCGTCGCGGACGTCGCCGTCGCCGCGATAGAAGTCTTCGCCGTCGCGGAGGTTGTAAACGGAGTCCACGAGGGCGAGGCCGAGCGTGGTTTTGCCGTTCGCATATTCGATTTTCACGCCTTGGTGATACGAGGGGAACATGTTCGCAACGCCGCCGATGTTGGCAACGCCGTAGGTGATGAAGGTGTTTTCGGGAAGGTCGAACGACTCGTAACCGAGATAGGTGACGAAGCGTCCGGCGCTGGCGGTGAGGCCGTGGCTGAAGTCGTAGGAGACATAGGCGTCCAGGAGGTAAAGGTCTTTTGCGCCGGTGTCGGTGCAAATGCTCACGTTGGCCGTGATAGGCTCGAAGTTGAGCGCGACACCGATCTTGGCGACGTCGATGTCAGCCGTCGTATCCGTGTTTTGCGTGGGGACTTTGTTGTACTGCACGGAGCCGGCGGCATAGCCAAGGAGACTCACGTTTTCATTGATGGCCAAATCGGCGCGCGCGGCCAGAACGGAGAGGGTCGAGGCAAGGACAGCGCCTGCGATCTTCAAGGAGGTGGTAATCTTCATGTCGGTTTGTATGGGTTTGTCTTGGTTTGCCGTCAGCGTGCGCGTGCGCACGCCACCGGCTGCAAAAGTGTAAGTAGGTTGGTGCTTTGACACCAAGTGTCGAGGAAATGTTACAGTAATTTTTATTCGGCAAAGAGGGTGTGCGCACGGTGCGCGCGTCCAGGCAGGGAAGGGTGGCGGCATCTGTTGTTTTCAGCGGTTCTTCGAGCGTCCGGCTTGCCCCGGCGTCACTGCTCACAAGAGCGGGTAATATTAATAACTGATGTTACGCGGATGGCTGATTTCGCAGGGCCTGACCTTGTGTCAGGCCGCGCATGCGAAGGAGGCCACATTGGTAATTCGCGGCCTGACACAAGGTCAGGCCCTACAAAACCCTGCCGGTCGCGTAACATCAGTTAACAAAGCGGAACTACCGTGCCTTCGCCGTCCCGTTCCCGCTCCCGCTCACGTTCCCGTTCCCGCTCACGCTCACGTTTACGTTCACGTTCGCGTTCACGTACGTCACCAGAAAAATCCCGATGCACACGCACACCAGCGCCACGAGATTTTTCCACTCCAGCAATGTCTCGCCGAGAAACAGCGCCGAGAGCGCCGTGCCGAAAATCGGCACCGTGAACTGGAAAATCGAAAACAAACTCACCGGATTGTATTTGAGCAGCGTCGCCATGATCGCAAACGACGCCGACGACAACAGCGCCATGTAAACCAGCAACGCCGTCGAACCCGGCGCAAACCCCGTCAGCGAACCGCCCATCACGTAACCGGTCACAATAAGGATCGCCCCGCCGATGCCGAGCTGCCACGCCGTCATCACCACGCTGTCCATCCCCTGCGAAATCACTTTCCCATAAACACCCGACACCGCCAGCACCGCCGCCGCGATGACCAGAAACCCCTCGCCCGTGAGCGTAAAATGCAAATCGAGCAAATCGCCGCGGAAGTTGACAAAAATCACCCCGAGAAAACCGATCACGCACCCCGCCACGACCCGCCGCGTCAGCCGCTCCGCCTTGAAAACAAAATGCGCCGCGAGCACGCTGAAAAACGTCGTCGTCCCGTTCATGATCGCGCCCTTGACGCCGCTCGTGTGGGAAAGCCCGATATAAAAAAAGACATACTGCAACGTCGTCATCCCCAGCCCCAGCACGGCGAGCCGGCCAAACAGCCCCGCGCTGAGCCTGAACACTTTTGCCCTTCGCCCGGTGGCCGCGCAAAAACCGATCAGGATCAACCCGGCTGCAAAAAAACGATACCCCGCAAAAAGAAATTTCCCCGCCGTGTCATCCGGCCCGATTGCGAACAAGACGTATCCGGTTTTGATTGCCGGATACGCGCTGCCCCAGAGCAAGCACGCCAGCAACGACAACCCGCACACGACGCGCCTGTCCGTGATCCACATCTTGTTTTTCACCCTGCCATCACCTTTCCCTCACGCCAATCGCAACGCGGGGCATTCCTTGGGAGCGCATTCCTTGGGAGCGCGGCCATTGGGAGCGCATTCCTTGGGTGCGCGTCCATTAGGAGCGCATTTCCTAAGAACGCGTCCATTGGGAACGCGTCTCCTGGGAGCGCGGGCATCTCTGCCCGCGATGATTGGCCGGACGGCCTTGCGCGAACGTTTCGCGGGCAAAGATGCCCGCGCTCCCAGGGCGCCCAAGGCGCTGACGCTGACTCCCGGACCGAGCCATGCCTCACGCTCCTGCTCCTGCTCATGCTCCTACTCATGCTCATGCCTCACACTTTCACCGCCGCGTCGTTCGCGGCCTTTGCCACCGCATCGTTCGCGGCTTTCACCACCGCGTCGTTCGCAGCCTTCACCGCCGCGTCGTTCGCGGCCTTCACCGCTGCCGCCACGCGCCCGCACGCCTCGCCGACCGGGATTTTCGCAACGTCTTTTTCGTGACGCCACTTCATCTCGATCACGCCCTCTCTGAGACCTTTTCCGCCAATCGTGATGCGCAGCGGGACACCGATCAAATCGGCGTCCTTGAACTTCACGCCCGGACGTTCCGCGCGGTCGTCGATGAGCACGTCTGCGCCCGCCTGTTCGGCGGCGCCGGCGACCTCACGCGCCATCGCGGCGGCGTCGGCGGCCTGCGGATCGAGCAAACAAACCAGCACTTGGAACGGCGCGATGGGCCACGGCCAGATGATGCCGTCGGCATCGTGACTCTGCTCGATGACCGCCTGCATCGTGCGGCCGATGCCGATGCCGTAGCTGCCCATGACCATGAAGTGTTGCTGCTTTTGGGCGTCGGTGTAAACCGCGCCGCAGTTCTCGGAATATTTTGTGCCGAGTTTGAAAATGTGCCCCACCTCGATGCCGCGCCGCACCTTGAGCGGCTTGCCCGAAAGCGGACAAGGCTCGCCCGGACGCACGCGGCGGAAATCGCCGAACTTCGTGATCGCGAGATCGCGCGCCACGTTGACATTGCGCAAATGGAAACCGTCCCTGTTCGCGCCGGTCGTGCCGTTGCCGATGAGCTTGATCGCCCGGTCGGCAAACACGCCCGCAAGCCCGCCCGGATTTTTGATCGTGCCCCTGACCGCGCCGAGACTGCCGGGTTTCGCGCCGAGCAACGGTTCGATTTCCTCTGGCGTGGCGGGACGGAACAAACTGAAACCGAGCGAGCCGAGCTTTGCCTCCTCGAGTTCGTCGCAGCCGCGCAGAATCACGACAAACGGTTTTCCGTCGCCGACGTAGACGAGCGTCTTGAATTGTTCGCCAGCCGCGACGCCGTAAGGCGCGGCTTCGAGTTGCGCGATTGTCGTCACGCCCGGCGTGGCGAATTCCGCGACGTCCCCGATCGGCGCGGCGTCGGCGATATCCCCCGGCACGATGGCGCTCGTCGCCCTCTCGCGATTGGCCGCGTAGCCGCTTTCCTCGCAATAAATCACATCGTCGTCGCCAATCTCGGCGGGCACCATGAACTCGTGCGAAAAGCTGCCGCCCATGACGCCCGTGTCGGCCTCGACAGCGATGGACTGCACGCCGATGCGTCGGAAAAACGCCTCGTAAGCCGCCTTCATTGCCATGTAGCTCCTCGTCGCCCCCGCGTCGTCCGCATCGAACGAATACGCGTCCATCATGATGAACTCGCGCGCGCGCATCAGCCCGTAGCGCGGGCGGATCTCGTTGCGGAATTTCGTGGCGATCTGATAAAAATTTTTCGGCAAATCGCGATAACTCGTGATCTCCGTTTTCACGAGCGGCGTGATGATTTCCTCGTGCGTTGGCCCGAGGACGAATTCCGGAACGGCGCCCGCGCATTTTCCGGCCCCGGCGTGATCGGCGCGAAACATGATTTCGCGCGCGGCGTCCCAGCGAGGTCCCTGTATCCAGAATTCAGCCGGATGCACGTGAGGCATCCAAAGCTCGATGCCGCCGCCGCGGTCGATTTCCTCGCGACAAATCTGCATGATCTTGCGAATCGCGCGCAACCCGAACGGCATGTAAGTGTAGAGACCGCCGCCCAATTTGCGGACGACGCCCGCGCGAACGAGCAGCTTATGCGAAGCGATTTCGGCGTCGGCGGGACTTTCCTTGAGTGTCGGAATGAAGAACTGGGACCAATATTTCATAAAATCAGCCCCGCACAAAAACAGCGCCCCGCCTGGGACACAAGCACGCAGCCGAAGCCGGAAACGTCGAAAGCAGCAGCACGAGCGTCCCGCCCGTAGGTTTGCGTAGCATCGCTGCTCCGGAATGGTGCCGAGACATGCTCAAGAGCACGGGCGTCTCGCTCGTGGACGGCGCGAAGCGCCGCCCCCGTGCCATCCCAGACGCGGGCGAGACGCCCGCGCTACCCCGGAACACGGGCAAGATGCCCGTGCCATGCCGTCTTGCTCGTCCAGTTTTTGGGATATGCCCGTCGCGCAATTGTCACCGGATCAAAGCCAGTGAGCCGGCTGCTTATTTCAATGCGCACGCCGAACCGGGGTTCGGAGTGATGCTCTGTGACCAGCAATCCGGCCACCGTAACCGTGTTTCAATCCGCACTCGAACCGGAGTTCGGAGTGATTGCCAAAAAACAAAGCCCGCATCCCCGTTTATCTGTTTCAATCCGCACTCCGAACCGGAGTTCGGAGTGATGTCGCCCACGCCAGGGCGAACGGCGCCGCGTTGACAGTTTCAATCCGCACTCCGAACTCCAGTTCGGAGTGATGGCTCCGATGGTTTTGTTGAGGCGAGTGAAGGCGGTTTCAATCCGCACCCCGAACCGGCTTAACCGCTCCGCCGCGCCCGCTTACGCGCAAGCCGGAATTACGCGCTGGCCGGGATCAGGTCGTCCACGCTGTCGCTCTCGGCGTTGATGTCGGCGAAGAGCCAGGTCGAGAGATAACGTTCGCTGCACGAGGGGATGATCGCGACAATCAGCTTGCCCGCGTTTTCAGGACGTTTCGCAAGCTGGAGCGCGGCCCAGACCGACGCGCCGGACGAAATGCCGATCGGGATGCCGTCAAGCGTGTTGACCTGTTTGGAAACCGGTCCCGAGTCGGTGTCTTTGACGCGGATGATTTCGTCGTAGATTTTTGTGTTGAGCACTGTCGGGACAAACCCCGCGCCGAGTCCCTGCAATTTGTGCGGGCCGGGCTGTCCGCCGGAGAGGACGGGCGACGCGTCCGGCTCGACCGCGATGATTTTCACGCCGGGTTTGCGCGATTTCAGGACTTCGCCGATGCCGGTGATGGTGCCGCCGGTGCCGATGCCCGACACGACAAAATCGACCGCGCCGTCGGTGTCGCGCCAGATTTCCTCGGCGGTTGTCTTGCGGTGAATTTCGGGATTCGCGGGATTCGAGAATTGCTGGAGGATGGCGCTGTTCGGAATTTTGGAGGCGAGTTCCTCGGCCTTCGCGATTGCGCCTTTCATGCCCTTTGGCCCTTCGGTGAGCACGAGGCGCGCGCCGAGCACTTTCAAAAGTTTGCGGCGTTCGAGCGACATCGTTTCGGGCATCGTCAGGATGAGTTTCAACCCTTTTGCCGCTGCGACAAACGCGAGCGCGATGCCGGTGTTGCCCGACGTGGGTTCGATAAGCACGGTGTTTTTGTTGATGCGTCCGCTCTTGAGCGCGTCGTCAATCATGGAAAAACCGATGCGGTCTTTCACGCTGGAAAGCGGATTGAAGAATTCGAGTTTAAGCAGCACATCCGCAACGGCACCATGCGCAGCCGCAGTCCGGTTGAGCCGGACGAGCGGGGTGTTGCCGATGGTTTCAGTGATGTCGTTATATATTTTTTTAGACATAGATATGTATGATTAGAATGTTGATGACAGACTGTGAGTTGTGAGATCGAGATCGAAAAATCGTCAGGAAGACGTGTGGTTATTCAAAGGCATTTGGATAAAAAAGGATAGCGTTAAAATGTTTAAGAAACGTAAAATAACTATACCCTGAAATTACGGTTCCTGTGTTTTGTTTGCTTCAGTAATCGCTCCGGGGCGGCTGTGGGAAAAGCGAAAAAGTAATTGTCGCGCAAGCAGACAAAATCGAGGTCAAATAAATAGAATAAAATAGGGACAGGTTCAAAGTAGATTAAAATAATTTGCATTATTAAGTTTGATGATTAAGTTTGATGAAAAAGAAAAAAAGCATGCAATCTCTCATATATCAATAGGTTATGTGATATTGCTTGAGGGCTTATATCATCCTGATCGCCTTTGCAGAGGCGTCGCTTGCGATGCCCGCAGTGGCAACTGATATTACGTTACGCAGCTGATGTTACGCAGCATGTAGTGCAGAACCTGACCTTTCGTCAGGCCGCGAATGCGTGGG
The DNA here is from genome assembly GCA_031263125.1 of Opitutaceae bacterium. Taxonomy (GTDB): domain Bacteria; phylum Verrucomicrobiota; class Verrucomicrobiia; order Opitutales; family Opitutaceae; genus Ereboglobus. The sequence goes on from JAISGL010000114.1 coordinate 14,491, forward strand.
GGCCACACAGGTAATTCGCGGCCTGACACAAAGGCAGGCCCTGCAAAATCCGCCGGCTGCGTAGCATCGGCTCTCAACTTAATCTGGCGGCACAGCTGTTTCGCGCAGTCGCTTCACTCGGGACTTGTGGCAGGGCATCACAACCTTTTTATTGCACGGCTTTATGCCATCGCAGTCATTCGACACCAACCCCTCGGAAAAGCTCGCCCGCTACAAGCCCGAAGTGCGCGAAGCCTATGCGCGCTTTTGCGCGACGGGCGACGTGGAGGCCGTGCAAATTGTCATTCTGGCAATGGTGCGCGAGCATTTGCCAAAGCCGTCCGATGCGCCGATCACCGACGGGCAAAGGCTGATCGAGGATCTGGGTTACGATTCGCTCGCGGTGGCGGAGGTTGTTTTTGCAATCGAGGACACGTTCGGGCTGCGCATCGAGACAAGCGAGATCATGCAGATCAGCACGGTCGGGAGCCTGAAGGCGTTCATCGCCAGAAAACTCGGGCCGCAGGGCGTGTGATTTTTATGGGTGCCAACGCCAATAATACCAAGGGCGCCCGCGGGCGCGTCGTCGTCACGGGCGTGGGTTTTATCACGCCGATCGGCAACGACTGGGCGGACGTGGCGGCGAGTTTGCGCGAGGGGCGGCATGGGTTCGGGCGCGTGGAGTTTTTTGGAAATCCGAACGTGCCCGTGAAAATCGCGGGGACGGTCAGGGATTTCACCGTGGACTCGACGAACTGGCGCGATTGGAAATGGCCCGCGCACCACGAGATCGCACGCGAGACATTGCGTGGCCTGGCGCCGCATGGCGTGTATGCGATTTGCGCAATCGACCAGGCGCTCGCGCACGCGGGGCTGCCGCGCGAGGCGGTGGCGAACGAGGATGCGACGGGCCTGTATTGCGCGTCGGCCGGGTCCGCGATGATGTTGCACGGGCACTTGAAACAAATGGACCAGACGCGCGGCGAGCGCGGCAACCCGATGGGCGTGGTAAGCTCGATTTGCGGAACGCTCAATTTTAACCTGGCTGCGCACTACAGGATCACCGGCTCGGTATGCGGTTTTGTGTCGGCGTGCGCGTCGGGCAGCCACGCGATCGGTTACGCGTGCGACGACATCCGGCTCGGACGGCTCGCGCGCGCGGTCGTGGTGGCGGGCGAGGAATTGAACGCGGAGACGTTGCTGCCGTTTGCGGCGATGCGCGCGCTGTCGTCGCAAAGCGACCCGGCGCTCGCGTCGCGTCCGTTCGACGTGGCGCGCGATGGTTTTGTCGGCTCGTGCGGCGCGGTGGCCTTGATTTTGGAGGATGCCGGTGTCGCGGCGGCGCGCGGTGCGCGGGTGCTTGCGGAAATTGCCGGCTGGGGTCAGGCGGCGGACGGCCACAGCGTGGCGATGTCGCATCCCGGGGGGCGCGGCCTTGCGAATGCGATGAAGCGCGCCCTCGCCGACGCCGGCGTGCGCGCGGACGAGATTGACTATGTCAACGCGCACGGCACGTCGACGCCGGTCGGCGATCGCGCGGAGGCGCTGGCGTTGAAAAGCGTTTTTGATACAAACAAAAAACAGCCGCGCATAAGCAGCACGAAGGGACTGACGGGACATCCGCTGTCGCTCTCCGGTGCGATGGAGACGGCGTTTTGCGTGCTGCTGATGAACGAGGGTTTTATTCCCGGCAATCCGCACCTCGTGAATGTCGACCCGGTGTGCGAAGGCTTGGATTTGCCGCGCACGACGCTCAACGAGCGTCCGGGCGTGGTATTAAACAACAGCAGCGGCTTCGGCGGCAGCAATGTATGTCACGTGCTGCGGGCCGTGTGATAGTGAGGGCGCAGCGTAGCGCAGGCTGCCAAGCCTGCTGACGGGGCGAAGCCTCGCCCGGTTCGAAAAAAAACGCATACCCGGCGGCATGCGGCAAGCAAAGCAGGCGGTGTGGTCGAGTAGTGCGGTCGAGTAGAATCTGTCCCTACTATTTCTATTTGACTGATTCACGCATGCGCGACCTGACACAAGGCCAGACCCTGCAAAATCCGTTAGTCGTGTAATATCAGTTACTAACTGATGTTACACGACGCGCACGTAGCGCAGGCTGCCAAGCCTGCTTTGGGAATGGGGAATGAATGGAAAAACCCAAAGTCGCTACACTCCAAACACCAAAATCGCTGCGCTCCAAATTCCAAAATCCAATGACCAAATTCCAAAGCCCAAGTCAGCGGCGCTTCGCGCCAGTGTCTTTTTGGGATTTGGTCATTGGGATTTGGGATTTTTCCATTGGGATTTTCCCACTCATCGCTCCCTCCGAAAGCAGGCTTGGCAGCCTGCGCTACGCTGCTCCCTCATCCCTCATCTCTCATCCCTTCATTCTCTCACTCCCTTATCCCTACGCGCCTTCTCCACCCATGCGATGGCGCCTGCTTCGTCGGCGAAGGCGCCTTCGAGTTGGGCTTCGAAGGCGGCGCCGAGGATCGCCTTGAATTGTTTTCCGGGCGTCATGCCGGTGGCGATCAGGTGGCGGCCTTGCAGGATCGGTTTTGGCGCGGCGTCGGCGATGGCGAGACGGCGGGCGGCTTCGCCGAGTTCGTCGATGCGCTCCAGCGTCTCGGGCGAGTGTTTCGGGGGGCGTCCGTCGTGGTCGGCGCGCATCACGAGACAGAGGTCGTCGATTGTCGCGGGGAGGAGGCGGCGGGCGAGACGGCGCACAAAAGTGCCGGAAAAGGGCGCGCCGTTTCCGCCCGCGCCGTTGTGGTGCATGAGGTGGTTAAGCACGAGCGGGACGACGCGGGCGGTCGTTTCGCGGGGCGCGCCGATGCGTTGGAGAAAGGTCTCCGCAAGCGGGCCGCCGGCGGCTTCGTGGCCGGGGCTTATCCAGCGCATTTTGCCCCGGCGTTCGGCGTATTCGGTGGTGGAGGGTTTGCCGAAATCGTGCGCGAGCACGGCGAGGAGGAGCGCGCGGCGGCGGGGTGGGGCGGAGTCGCGCCAGGCGTCGAGGCGCGCGAGCGCGTCGCAACAGTGCGCGGTGTGCGTGAACACGTCGCCCTCGGGATGCCAGCCGGGGTCTTGCTGCGTGCCGCGGAGCGCGGCGAGTTCGGGGAAGTGCGCGAGCCAGCCGGTTTGTTCGAGGACGTCGAGACCGCGCGAGGGGACCGTGGCTTTTTCGGCCCATTTTTGCCATTCGCCCCAGACGCGCTCGACGGGGAGTTCGTTGCGGGCGGGCGCGATTGTTTTGCAGAGCGCGGCGGTTTCGGGCGCGAGGGTGAAATCGAAACGCGCGGCGAGTTGGAAGGCGCGCAGGACGCGCAACGGGTCCTCGGTGAAGGCGGCGCTGGTGTGCCGGAGGATGCGGGCGCGCAAGTCGCGTTCGCCGTGATGCGGGTCGATGATGCCGGCGCGCGGGTCGTTTTTTTCGATGGCGGCAAAAGGATCGCAGGCGATGGCGTTGACGGTGAAGTCGCGGCGTGCGGCGGCGTCGGCATCGCTGAGTCCGGGTTCCGGCGCGACGGCGAAACCGCGGTGGCCGGCGCCGGTTTTCGATTCGCGGCGGGGCAGGGAGAAATCGTATTCGATGCCGTCGATGCGGAGTTTGATCACGCCGAAGCTGCGGCCAACGATGTCGGTCGAGCCGAAGGGCGCGAGGATGGCGTGCATTTGCCCGAAAGTCGCGCCGGGCACCTCGACGTCGAAGTCCTTTGGTTCGAGGCCGAGCAGCCAGTCGCGCACGCAGCCGCCGACGAGGCGCGGGCGTCCGACGGCGCGGAGCGCTTTCATGACCGCGAGTAATTTTTGCGGGATGCGCATCATCGGGCCTGGAGTTTGGGGACGTTTGTCTTTTGCGCTGCCAACCATAAAAATTGATTTTTTGCGCATGATTGCCCCATGCGGCAACCCGATCAACCCAACAATCCAATCAGCGAATTTCAACCAACGTTTCAACATGGGTGCGCACTCCATCGTAGCGCGGGCTGCCAAGCCTGCTTCGCCTGTCGCCTGTTTCGCCTGTCGCCTGTTTCGCCTGTCGCCTGTCGCACGCCGCCGGGTGTTCGTTTTTTTTCAAACCGGGCGGGGCTTCGCCTCGTCAGCAGGCTTGGCAGCCTGCGCTACGTATGCGCGGCGCGCGGCGCGCGTAACATCGGCCCTTCACTTCAACTTAAACTCCCAACTTAAACTGGCGGCGAAGCCGCTTCGCGCCCGGGCAAAAACTGCGATGCAAAAACTGCGGTGCAAAAATTGGAACGCAAAAATTGGAACGCTTGCGGCGGCTTTTTGTCCGACTTTCACCCAAGAGGCTTTCATCCGCGGATCGAACTGGTCGAAAAATTAAAATCTTGTGTTATTCACGCACATATTTTTTCTGCTCGCCTAAACCCGCTCCAGCGGACAGCTACAAGTAACCACAGAACACCAAGACAATGAAGAAAATTGCCATCCTTATCAGCATGCTTGCGGGACTTGCCGGGCTAACGGCATCCGCACAACAAACAGCGTCCACGTACAAAGTGACGGCGGACTTCAGTTACACCTCCCAGTATGTCTTTCGCGGTTTGAAGAGCGCCAGTGACGCGTTTACGCCCTCTGTCGAACTCGCCGTTGACGACTTCCATGTCGGCCTTTGGACGATGCAGCCCATCTCCACCTGGCAAGGCATCAAGCCCGACAACGAGATCGACATCTATGCCGTCTACAAGCAAAAAGTGACCAGCACGATCTCAGTCGAAGGTGGCGCCACCTACTACTGGTATCCTGATGCGCAGCCGGAGAAGACCAACTCGACGTCGAAATCGTATGAGCTGGGCGTCGGCGCGACTTGGGAATACAACCAGTTGAATGCGACTGCGTATTACTACTACGACTTCCGTCTGGAATCGAACACGCTCGTCGGCTCCGTCGGATACAAATTCCCGATTGCGAAACTGGGCACGTCCGTCGACGTTGTGTTCTACATTGGCACAGTCGGCTCCCGTGACTGGAAGCCCGATGCGCTGCGCACCGGCCAGAAGAATTCCTACAACTACTACGGCTTCGACGTGAGCGTGCCCTACCACATCAACGACAGGGCCATCGTCACCGCCGGGGTGCACTACGCCAACAACGACAACACGACCATCGACACGACGGACAACCGTTTCTGGTTCACGGTCGGCCTGACCTTTGGTTTCTAGGCGGCGATTCAAAGTATCGCCGC
>JAISGL010000157.1 GCA_031263125.1 Opitutaceae bacterium
TGTAAATCCGTGTAATCCGTGGTTAATTTATTGGTTTGGTTTTTAAACTGTTTTTCAAAGTGCCCTAAAGACGTTTTTCCTTAATTAAAATAACCATATTATTATTACTTTATTCCTAAGAGAATTTTTAACCGCAGATGGACACAGATAAACGCAGATGCCGGAATTGAGGCGGCTGCGCCGCCAGTTTAAGTTGAGAGTTGAAGTTGAAGATTTCGGATGCATGGGTTTGTGGTCTGTTCTTAATCTTAAACTTTCATCTTAAACTGGCGCGAAGCGCCGGAGGCGGGGGTTTATCCGGCGGATTATGCTGATTGGTTTTCGTAATCTTTGGTTTTTGAAATGATTGGTTTGATATCTGCGTTTATCTGCGTTCATCTGCGGTTGAATTTAATGGTTCGGTTTTGTTAACCATGGATTACCCAGCGCGGCATAGCCGCAACCAAAGGTGGAGTGTTTTTAATTCACCACGGAGGACACTGAGAGCACGGAGAAATGCTTTCGACTCCGTGTCCTCGGTGTCCTCCGTGGTGAATTGGTTTGGATTGGGTTGTCTCCAAAATGGCCGCATGACAGGCGCATACAAAATCCTCGCGAAAATGAGTTACTTCTCAGGATAGTAGCACCGGCTTTTTTGCGGACTTATGCCGCAAACAAGAGGCGCGCAGATTGCGCGCAGCCGGTTTGCAGCAATCTGCGCATTTTGAAACTTGAACCAACATGTTGGTTCGTACGCCCGCATTGTAGCACCGCTGTCACCGCAATCCCAACGCCGCCACGGCGCACTCCAGCGCCGGGTCCGCGCCGGCGCGCAAACCGGCCACTGTCGGCAGGGGCGCGTCCACGTCGGCGCGCACGCCGTGTCCCTCAAGCGGCACACCGGCGGCTGTTTTGTAATTGCGCAGCGGCAGTTGCAATTTGCCGCCGCCGGGCAGCGGGAAATCGACGCTCATCAGGACTGCGCCCGCCGTGCGGCCCGTCGACGTGCTCCCGACAATCGGGCCGCGTTTGTTGTCCTGGATCGCCGCGGCAAAAACCTCCGCGCCGCTTCCGCTCATGCGCGCCACCAGCACCGCAAGCGGTCCCGCGTAGTGCGCGCCGCGACGGCTGACGCTGGCCTTGACGACCGCGGCATTTTCACGCCGGTCCCAAAACACGCCCGCATTGACCGGCTCCGAAAAAAAATTCCCCAGTATGCGACGGCATGCGCTCACCTGCCCGCCGCCGTTGAGCCGCAAATCCAGCACGACACCGCGCGTGGAAGCGGCGTGTGTTTTTAATTGTTCACGCACCCAGTCCGCGGATTCGCCGTCGAAGCGGTCGAAGCGCAGATACAGCACGCCACCGGGACGCAGCTCCGAGATTTTCCGCGATCCCATTCCTTTCACGGCGCGCAGCGTGAAGGTCACGGTGCGCGGCTCGTCGTGCTCATCGCAAAACCGCTGGCGCACCACTTCGCCCTCGTAAACCTGCGCGTCGGGCGCGTCGCGTTGCAGCCCGCCGATTTGCAGCCAGCCGCGCTTCACGCCGGCCTCCGACGCCGGGCTGTCCGGCGACACTTCATACACGACCGGCGTGTCGAGTCCGGGCAGCTTTACCGATATGTAGCCGAGAAGCGAAACCGCGTCGTCGCGCATTTTTTTCCGGATGCTCACGATCTCGGGCGGGGTGGCGGTCGCGTGGCTGGAGCCGAGTTCCTTGAGCATCGCGTTGAGCGTGTCGTAAAGCTCCCTGTTGTTTTTTGCGGCAAGGGCCTCGGGGCGGTATTTTTCCTGGAGCGCGGGCCAGTCGCGTCCGCCAAACGTCGCGTCGTGAAAATAAATCCCGGTCAGTTTGCGCGTGTGGTCAAAAACGATGCGGTTGTAATCGGCGCGGGGTGTTTTGTCGGAAACGCGAGGCGTGAGGCGCGGCACGAACCACGCGCGGTCGGGATTGCCCGCGCAACCGGGGAGCAGGAGCACGCACACCAACGCCAGCGCGAACGCCAACGCCCGCGCGAATGCAAACGCCGGTGCGAATGCAAATGTCGGCGCGGATGCAAACGCCGGCGCGGGGACGCCGCGGCGGTGTTTTGCGGCGCGGGTTTCCAGTCGTCTGCTTTGTGCGGGGAGACGCATCACGCTCGCGCAGACTGGAAGCCCGCGCTGCAAAAGCAACACGGCAAACGCGTCTCGCACGGATTGGATGTTCGCACGCCATCGGATGTTTGCATGCCACCGGATGCTCGCACGCCATCGGATGTTTGCTTTTTCGAATCGGGCGAGGCTCCGCCTCGTCAGCAGACTTGGCAGCCTGCGCTACGAGAGATCTGACCCAAAGTCAGGCACTGCTGCAAAATCTGCCGGTCGCGTAACATCAGTTTAATCAGCCGCAAAATAAAAAAAGAGATTGATTTTGAAAAATAAAATCATATCCTTCCGAACGGTTGCTGGGCATGTGCAGCAACCGTTCGGAACTTTCCATATTTTACCCCTATAACTAATGTTACGCGGTATGCAGGGCCTGACTTTGCGTCCAAGCCCTGTGCGCGCCGCGTAACATCAGTGAGTGAGTCTTTCGTAGCGCAGGCTGCCAAGCCTGCTCCTGATTTGAAAAAGTGAACATCCGGTGGCGTGCGAGGCGCGTTGTACGCGAAGCGCGTTGTCAGCGTTTCACGATTCACCGTCTCGCGACTCAGCATCTCGCAGTTCAGCATCTCGCGGCTCAACGTCCCGCGCCCCGGTATCTCGCGACTCAGCGTTCCACGTCCCGGCGTTTCGCCGCTTTCGCGAAGAGCGGGCGCAGCGTTGTGCTGAGTGCGTCCTGGATTTGCTGGAGTTCGCGGTAGCGGGCGTGCGCGGCTTTGTCGGGGACGCAGCGCGTGGCTTCGTTGACGGCGACGGTGTCGCGCGTGAAGTCGGAGATTTTCGCCTTCCTGTTTCCGGAGCGGCGGGCGTGGCACCACGCGGACTGGAGGGCGGCGCCGAGCGCGGCGCCTTCGTCCTCGACCATCGCGACGACGGGCACGCCAAAAACGTCGGCCATGATCTGGCGCCAGACGGGCGTTTTTGAGCCTCCGCCCGTGACGCGGATTTCCTTTGCTTTCACGCCAAGCGCGGCGAGGCGGCGGAGTCCGTAATTCATGCCGAGCGTGGCGCCCTCCATCGCGGCGCGCGCGAGGTGCGCGGGCGCGAAGGTTTTTGCGTTGAGGCCGAAGAGCACGCCGGAACCGTCGGGGACGTTGGGTGTGCGTTCGCCGGCGAAATACGGGAGGAGGACGAGTCCGCCGGCGGCGGGCGGCACGGTTTTGATCGCGTCGTCGAGCGAGGCGTGCGTGAAACCGAAATGCGCGCGGAGTTGTTCGGTGACGGTGGTCACGTTCATCGTGCAGAGAAGCGGCAGCCAGGCGCCGGTCGAGGAGCAGAAGGCGGCGATTTCGCCGTGCGGATCGACGATGGGCTTCGCGGCGGTCGCGTAGATCGTGCCGCTCGTGCCGAAGCTCGCGGTGACGATGCCGGGGGCGACGTTGCTCGTGCCGATCGCGCCCATCATGTTGTCGCCGCCGCCGGCGCTGACCACGATGTCGGTTGCGTTGCCGCGGATGGGGAAGCCGTATTTTTCTGCGAGTTCGGTGCGCAACGTGCCGGCGGCTTCGTGCGATTCGGAAAGCGGCGGCAGCCAGTCGGCGAGGTTTTTGTCGATGGCGTTGATGACGTCGCGCGACCACGCGCGGCGGCGCACGTCCATGAGCGCGGAGCCGGAGGCGTCGCCGTGCTCCATGAAGTAATTTCCGGTGAGATGAAAATTCAGGTAATCGTGCGGCAGCAGGACGTGGCGCAGGCGTTTGTAATTCGCAGGCTCGCGGCGCTTGAGCCAGAGGATTTTCGGCGCGGTGTAGCCGGGCAAAAACGGCAGGCCGGTTTTGCGGATCACGGATTTCACGCCGCCGAGTTTTTTGGTGAGCAGGGCGCATTCGGCGGTGGTGCTGGTGTCGCACCAGAGTTTTGCGGGACGGATAACCGCGCCGTCCGCGTCGAGCGGCACGAAGCCGTGCTGTTGTCCCGAGACACCGATGCCGCGCACGCGGGCGCGGCCTTCGGCGCCGATTTTTCCGGCGACCACGCCGATGACCGTGTCGAGCGCGGCGGTCCAGCCGGCGGGATGCTGCTCCATGTGTCCGGCGGGCAGCCCGGCGATGAGCGCATGAGGCGCGCGCGCCTCGGCGATGACTTTGCGCGCGTCGAGATCGAACGCGACGGCCTTGGTGCTTTGTGTTCCTGAATCAATACCGATATGGATGGACATGGAGAAAATGAGGCAAGGGCGCGAGTCAGAGCCATGTCGGAACGCGCGGCAACAACCGAAAACGCGCGACGCAGACAATGCGCGACG
>JAISGL010000181.1 GCA_031263125.1 Opitutaceae bacterium
GGAGTAGAGCGGGCGTCCCGCCCGCTGACGGCGAAGCCGCCGGATCGAGTAGCACGGGCATCTTGCCCGTGGACGGCGCGAAGCGCCGCCCCCCATGCCAGCCCCGACGCGGGCGAGACGCCCGCTCTACTCCCGGAACGCGGGCGAGACGCCCGCGCTACTTCCGGAACACGCGCGAGACGCCCGTGCCACAGCGTCTTGCTTGTCCAGTTTTTGAGATGCGCCCTAACTGACGTTACGCAGCGGGCACGTAGCGCAGGCTGCCAAGCCTGCTTTGCCTGCCACGCGTCGTCGGGTGTTCGTTTTTTCGAACCGGGCGAGGCTTCGCCTCGTCAGCAGGCTTGGCAGCCTGCGCTACGTGCCCGCTGCGTAACATCAGTTAAGTCGATTTAAGTCGACCTCGTGGGGGCTGACGCAAGGGCCGGCACTGCGGGGCGGCAGGCACTGCGGGGGTCAGTCCTCGAATTTTTGGACTTCGTCGGGGCCGGGCGTGGCGTAGGCGGGATCGATGGCGCGTATGCGGATGTCGCCACCAGGGAGGATTTTCACGTCGAGCGGGACGATCGTGGTGCCGCGCTGGTTGATGGTGTGCGCATCGGAGGAGAGGTCGCGTGCCTCGATGCCCTGGCGCGGGAGCGGGGGGACGTTGCCGTTGAAAAACGCCGTACACCACCATTTGCCGTCGCGGGTTTGGAAGAGCGTGCCGTGGCCGAGGAAGCGGCCGAGGAAACGGCGCGGGCCGTAGGGACCGGTGATTTTGTCAGAGGTGCAGTAATAGAGATTATAGGAGCCTTTGCGGCCTTCGTCCGTGGACCAGGCGGTGCCGATGTGTATGTACTTTTTGCCGACTTTGATCATGCTGGCGCCTTCGTGGCCGATGGCGGATTTCGTGACGCCGGCCTTGTTTGTGCGCTTGCCCGCGGGGTCGATGCGGACGGGTTTGGCGGTGAGGCGCGTGAGGTCTTTGCTGAGCGGCGCAATGAGGGTGTTTTGCCAAAGCATCCACCACGTGTTGCCATCCTTGAAGAGCGAGAGGTCGTGTTTGTTGCCGAGCTTGTCGCCGAGCGGATGTGTCCACGGGCCTTTGATGTCGGGGCCTGCGCTGAGCGCGAAGCTGGCTTTCACCGCGGGACAATGCACGAGCGCCCAGCGGTTGCCGAGCCAGTGGAGTTCGGGCGCCCAGACGAGTTTTCCGGGGGGCTTGCGGATGCTGTCGCGGGCGAGCTTGAAGGGTTCGCCGAGGTATTCCCAATCAATCAAGTCCTTGCTGCGCCAGACGCGGACGCTGGAGCCGACGATGGAGGTTGTTTTGAGGCCGGTGTTGAACGGGTCGTTGTGTTCGCGCGGATCGCCGGGGTCGGGCGTGGTGCCGGTGAGGTAATAATAACCGTCCGGGCCGGGCACGATGTACGGGTCGCGAATCCAGCCTTGCTTGATATAAAGCGCGCGGTCGTGCGATTTGAGGCCGGCTTCGATTTCGGCGCGGGACATCGCGGACGCAACACCGGAGGGGAGTTTCGGCGCGTCGGTTGCGGCAGCGGTGGCGGTCGCGGTTGCGGTGGTCGCGGTCGCGGCGGTCGCGGCGGTGGCGGCGGTGGTGCAGAGCATTCCGGCTGCGAGCGCGACGAGTGGAAGGGAGGCAAGTGTGCAGGTATTTTTCATGGCGGTGTTGGAGTGGTGAAATGTTGGAGTGTTGAAGTGCTGGAGTGTTGGAATGTTGGTGTGGGCTGTGCGAATTTTCACGCGTTGCGGGATGCTAATCCCGTGGCCGGGCATTTTTCTTTTTTCCGGGCGCGGGCGGGAGGTTGCCGCGGTTTCCGAACCAATCCGGAGGAATCGTTTCGGGCACTTTGAGTTCGCGTCGGAGCCGGGTCAGTTCGCCCTCCAGTTTTTTTCGCGTGTTTTTATAGGATGCGCTGTCGTAAACGCTGGTGAGTTCGCGCGGATCGGCGGCGAGGTCGAAGAGTTCCCAATAGCTTTCGCGTCCGGGCGCGAAGTAGCGCACAAGTTTGTGGCGGTCGGTGACGACGCCTTCGTGCGGCCAGACGCGATGCGGCGCGGGATATTCGTAGTATTCGTAATAAAAAGCGCGGCGCCAGTCGCCGGGAGTCTTTCCGCGGAGCAGGGGCACGAGGCTGCGGCCTTGCATTTCGGCGGGCACGGCAACGCCGGCCGCTTCGAGCAGGGTGGGTGCGAAATCGACGTTGGAGACAATGGCGCGGGTGGCGGAGCCGGGCGCGGTCACGCCCGGCCAGCGCACGAGAAACGGCATGCGCAACGACTCCTCGAATATCCAGCGTTTGTCGAACCAGCCATGTTCGCCGAGGAAAAATCCCTGGTCGGAGCTGTAGATGACGATGGTGTTTTCTGCCAGGCCGGCGCGCTCAAGATAATCGAGCACGCGCCCGATGCTTTCATCAACCCCGCGAATCGTGGCGGTATAATCGTGCATGTAGCGTTGGTATTTCCAGCGCACCAAGTCGTCACCTTGCGGATTTTCGGCACGGAAGCGGGCGTTGCGCGGCTCATAGTAGCGGTCCCATCCGGCTTGCTGCGCGGGGGTGAGCCTGCCCGCCTGCCGGGTCGGGGCGAGTTTGCTGTCCTTCGGCTCCATCGTGTGGGCGATGCTCATGTCCTGCTCGCGCACGGCCGGGCCGCGTCCCGCATAATCGTCGAACAACGTGGGCGGCTCGGGATAGACGCGGTCATGGTCGGCGTCGAGATGGCGGAGCGCGGGATACCATTCGCGATGCGGCGCCTTGTGGTGGAGCATGAGCAAAAACGGGCGCGAGGTGTCGCGGCGTCCGAGCCAGTCGAGCGAGAGGTCGGTGATGATATCCGTGACGTAGCCGTCCACGTTGATCTTTTCGCCGTTTCGTATCATGGGCGGGTTGTAATAGGCGCCCTGTCCGGGGAGAATTTGCCAGAAATCGAATCCGGTGGGGTCGGACTTGAGGTGCCATTTGCCGATGAGCGCGGTTTGGTAGCCGGCGGAGCGAAGCAGTTTCGGAAACGTGGTCTGCGAGCCGTCGAACGTGCGGTTGGCGTTGTTCACGAATCCGTTGAGGTGATTGTATTTTCCCGTGAGGACGGTGGCGCGGGACGGGCCGCAAATGGCGTTGGTGACGAGACAGCGGTCGAAACGCATGCCTTCGCGGGCGAGCTGGTCGATCCGGGGCGTGTCAAGAAGGCGCCGCTGGTCGCCATAGGCGCTTATGGCCGATGTGGCGTGATCATCGGAAAAGATGAAGACGATGTTGGGCCTGCGCGATTCCGCCACGCCGGCGGTGGAGGCTGTCGTGCCGGCGGTGGAGGCTGCTGCGCCGGCGGTGGAGGCGAACAGTAAAATCCCCGCGGGAAGCGACGGGAGAATGTCTGGAAAATGACGGGGAAGCATCAGTCCCTGTGGCCGGGGTCGTTGGGGCGCGTGGGTTTGTGGATTTGTTCGTAGGAGACGTCTTTTTTCCACGCGGCGAGTTTTTTGGTCATGGCGGCGACGACTTTGGTTTCCGCCACGGACTGGTCGTACATTTCGCCGGGGTCGGCGTCGATGTTGTAGAGTTCGGCGTGGCCGTCGGAGAAGGTGAGGAGTTTCCATTTGCCGTCGCGCATGGCGTAGTCGGGGGCGGGGGCGTCCTTGCTGCCGGGGCGGTCGGGCGGGCGCGCCCAGAAGAGCGGGGCGGGGCGGCCGGTGGCGGCGGAGCGGCCGAGGAAGATGTCGCTCATGTCACGGCCGTCGAACGCGACGGCGTTTTTCGGGCGGACGCCGGTGATGGAGAGGATGGTGGGCGCGAGGTCGAGGCCGCTGACGATGCTGGTTGTGTTCGTTTTTCCGGTGCGGTCGGGGGCGAGGAGTCTGGGCGCCCAGACGATGAAGGGTTCGCGGATGCCGCCTTCGTAGAGGATTCCTTTGTGGCCGCGGAGGTTGCCGCTGGAGCCGCAGCCTTCCTCGGGGCCGTTGTCGCTGGCGAAGATGATGATGGTGTTGTCGCGGAGGGCGGGGTCGTTGCGGACGTGGTCGATAATGCGTCCGAGGTCACGGTCCAGTTCGTGGACGACTCCGTGGTAGCGCGTGCGTTGCGAGCCATCGCCCCGGTAGGGCGCGGACGGCTCGACGGGGGTGTGCGGGTCGTCGGACCATACGTTTACGTAGAAGGGTTTCCCGGATTTTTTCGCGTCCTCGATGAATTCGATGGCGCGATCAACGAAGCGTCCGGTGACTTCCCAGCGGTTGACGTATTCACATTTGCCGCGTCCGAGTTTTTCGCTGCCGGTGCCGAGCGGATAGCGGGTGTCGGGCCAGCGGGGGTCCAATTTGTGGCTGAATTTGGGGAGGATGCGGTCGCCGAGGCCCTCGAACTGGGTGAGCGATGCGTCGAAGCCGTATTCGGAGATGAGGGGGGCGTCGCCGAAATCGCGCTGGCCGCCCATGTGCCATTTGCCGAAATGGCCGGTGGCGTAACCGGCGTCATGAAGGCAGCGGGCAAGGGTGGGCGCTTTGAGCGAGAGGAAGTTTTCCATGCCGCGCGCCCTGTTGGAGCGGGTGTTGGCGAGGAAGGAGGTGATGCGCCAGCGTTGGGGGAACTGCCCCGTGGTGAAGCCGACCCGCGAGGGCGAGCAGATGGGCTGGGCAACATAAAACTGGTCGATGCGGAGGCCTTCGGATGCGAGGCGGTCGAGGTTGGGCGTGCGGATGGCATGGTCGCCCCACGCGGCGAGGTCGCCGTAGCCCATGTCATCGGCGAGGAGGAAGATGACATTGGGAGGCTGCGGAACGCGGGGCGCGGGTTGCGAAGCGGCGGAGGCCGCGCAGAGGTTGAGGGGGAGGACGGTGAGCGCGGCGGCGGTGGTGAGGGCGGCGGTTTTCATGGGTGTGGAGCGAGGTTATTCGGCGTTTTTGGTTTTGGCGTTTTTGGTTTTGGCGTTCCTGGCTTTTTCTTTGGCGTTTTTCTTTTTAACTGATGTTACGCGGACGGCGGATTTTGCAGGGCCTGACCTTGTGTCAGGCCGCGCTCGCGTGGGAGGCCACACTGGTAATTCGCGGCCTGACACAAGGTCAGGCCCTACGTGCCGCATAACATCAATTATCATTCTGTTTTTTGGCGTTTTTCTTTTTGGCGTTTTTCTTTTTGCCGTCCTGTTTCCTGCCGTCCTGTTTTTTGGTGTTTTGTTTTTTGGCGTTTTGCTGCTGGTCGGCTTGGAATTTGGCTTGTTTGAACTCGCGTTCGGTGGGGAGACCTTTGTCGCCGATGGATTCCATCCAGGCGTCAACCTTGACGCGGAGGCTGGCGAGGATGGCCGCGCTGGCGGGGTCATTGACGAGGTTGTTGAGGTCGTAGGGATCGGCTTCGATATCGTAGAGTTCCTCGGCGGGGCGGTGGAAGTAGCGGGCAACGGTGGCGGAGGCCTTGGCGTCGGTTTTGGCTTTTTGGGGCCATGAGGGCCAGTAGGCGTTGGAGTTTTCGGCCATGTCAACGTGGGAGTGGAATTCGGCGCCGGGGGCGAGGTTGCGGATGTATTTGTAGCGGCCTTCGATGGCGGCGCGGATGGGGTATTCGTTCATTCTTCCGTCGCCGCTGTGGGTGGCGTGGATGGTGTCGCGGTGGGCGGTGGTTTCGCCGCGGAGGACGGGGAGGAAGGAGCGTCCGTCGATGGCTCCTTTTTTGACGGCCACGGGCGGGGGCGTGGCGCCGGTGACTTCGAGGGCGGTGGGGAGGATGTCGATCCAGCTGACCAGGGCGTCGGTGCGGGTGTTTTTCGCGACATGGCCGGGCCAGGAGACGATGAGCGGGGTGCGAAGGCCGCCGTTGTAACAGTTCCATTTGTGGAAGGGGAATTGGGCGCCGTGGTCGGCGGTGAAGAGGAAGAAGGTGTCCTCGCCGAGGATTTTCCGTGTGGCGTCGTAAACCTTGCCGAGGTCGCGGTCGGCGTTGGCGATGGCGGCGGCGTAGCGGCTCCAGGCGTTGCGGGTTTCGGGAGTGTCGACGAGCATGGGCGGCAGGTGGACTTTGGCGGGGTCGAGGATGCCTTCCTTGGGCCACGGGACGTGGGGCCAGTTGGTGCCGACCATGAAGCAGAGGGGTTTGGCGGACTTGCGGGCGGAGAGCCATTTGATGGCTTCGTCGATGCAGATGTCCTGATGGTAAGTGAAATGGGAGCTGTGGTCGAAGTCGTAACGCTGGACTTGGGCGTAGTGGGCGACTTTGCCGATGGCGACGACTTCGTAGCCGAGTTCCTTGAAGTAGTCGGGCCATTTTTTGGCGGCGCGCTCGGGGTATTGGTGGTTGAACATGGCGCCGTTGCGGGCGGGCCAGAGGCCGGTGAGGAGGGCGGCGCGGCTGGGGGCGCAGGAGGGGGAGGCGACGTAGGCGCGGTTGAAGGTCATGCCGTTTTGGGCGAGGCGCTTCATGTTGGGCGTGGGCATGTCGGGCGAGCCGAACACCGAGGTGTCGGCCCAGCTTTGGTCGTCGGTGAGGAAGATCACGACGTTGGGGCGCTGGGGCGGTTGCGTTGCGGCGGGGAGGGTCGTCGCCGTGGCCGCGGTGCTGGCGACGAGTCCGGCGGTGAGGGTGGTGATGAGGTTTGGTTTCATGTGGATGGTGGTGGTGATGATGGCGGTGGTGGTGGTGGTGGTGATGGTGGAAAAGCCTGAAAGCCTGAAGGCCTGAAGGCTGAAGGTGAGTGGTGCGGGTGTGCGGTGGTGAGTGGTGCGGGGGCGTGGCGGCGGGAAGCGCCGGCGGTGGTTTTTTTGTCAGGTTTCAGTCTTTTTCAACGAACCAGTTTTTTGGAGCCGTGAAACCGTCGCGGCCTTCGGAATAACGGGGGACCGTCATGCCCTTGGGCTGGAGGCGGCCGAATTCCGCGAGGCGGGTTTGCAGGCGCGCGACGTGGTCGGGTTGCCTGGCGGCGAGGTTGTTTTTTTCCGAGGGGTCCCTGGCAAGGTTGTAGAGTTCGTAGCGGGTTTGTTTGCCGGGGGTGGCGGCAAAGACGTCGCCGTCGAGCGCGATCAATTTCCAATCGCCTTCGATCACGGACGCGGAGGGCTTTTTTTCGCTTTGATCGAGGTAGGAATACCAAGGGCGGACGGGGGCGGGCGTTTTGTCCTGGAGAATGGGGAGCATGTCGATGCCGTCGAGGGCGCGGCTGCCCGCGGGGAGCGGGGCGTTCGCGGCGCGGAGGAGCGTGGGGAGCACGTCGATGTAGCCGAGGTGGGCGGCGCTGGCGCGGCCTCCCGCGAGGCCGGCGGCGGGCCAGCGGATGGCGGCGCAGACGCGGATGCCGCCTTCGTAAACGGTGAGTTTGCCTTCGCGGTAAGGTGTGTTGCGCGAGTAGGGAAGGACGCCGCCGTTGTCGCTGAAAAAGAGGATGAGGGTGTTGCCGGCATCGGCGCGTTTTTCGACGGCGGCGAGGATTTTGCCGATGGCCTGGTCGAGGCTGTCGATCATGGCGGCGTAGGTTTTGCGTTTGGCCTTGAGTTCGCCGTAACGGGCGAGGTCAGCGGGTTTGGCCTGGAGCGGGCCGTGCGGGGCGTTGAAGGCGGCGTAGAGGAGATAGGGTTTGCCGACGGGGGATTGCCTGATGAAGCGGACGGCGCTGGCTGCGAGAAGATCGGTGCTGTAACCGGATTCCCTGACCGGGCGGAAGGTGTCCGGCGTGTCGCGGTGCCAGTCGGTTTGTTTTTCGCGTTCGTGCGTGAAGTAGTCAATGGCGCCGTTGTAATGTCCGTGGAAGGTGGTGAAGCCGCGTTGCGCGGGGAGGAATGCGCGGCGGTCGTGGCCGAGGTGCCATTTGCCGACGATGGCGCGGCGTTCGTAGCCGGCGGAGGCGAGGAGTTCGGGGAGGAGTTTTTCGGTTTCGGGCAGACCGAATGCCGACCACGGGGGAATGACGGCGCGCATGAGGCCGTAGCGAATCGGCCAGCGTCCGGTCATGAGGCCGGCGCGCGTGGGCGAGCAGATGGGGCAGGCGTAGAAACGGTCGAGGCGCACGCCGGTGTCGGCGAGGCGTTGGAGGTTTGGCGTGCGGATGTCCTTGGAGCCGGTGAAGGAGGTGTCCGCATAACCGAGGTCGTCGGCGAGGATGATGACGATGTTGGGCGGTTTTGTGTTGTCGGATATGGTGGGGGCGGCGGCGGTGGCGGTCGCGGCGGAAACGGCGGCTGCGGTCGCGGCGGGGGCAATCGCGACGCCTGCGAGGAAGGCGAGGGTGTTTTTGGCTGTCGTGCGCATGGCTTTGAGTGTTGTGCGTGAAGTGTTGTGCGTGAAGAGAGTTTGCTGATGACGATCAATCCTCAGTAGCGGTATCGGCGGTATCGGCGGTGTTTTTTCCTTTTTTTTCGGGACGGTTTTTTTTGCCGTTGTTCCAGGGCCAGGGTTTGGCTTTGGCGGTTTGCGCCCATTGTTCCCAGGAGTCGGAGAGGCGCCTGACGAGGGGTTTGTTTTGCGCGGCGAGGTTGTCGCGTTCGCTGCGGTCGGCGTCCATGTCGTAAAGTTCCCACGGTCCGTCGCGGCCTTTGGCGACGAGTTTCCATCTGCCGTCGCGGACGGCGCGGTTGCCTTCGTGCTCCCAGAAGAGGGGGGCGGGGCGCTGGAGTTGTTTTCCGGTGAACGACGGGCGGAGGCTGATGCCGGGGAGCGGGGTGAGTTTGACGCCGCCGCGTTTGGCGGGATATTTGGCGGCGGAGAGGTCGAGGCAGGTGGCGGCGATGTCGACAAGGTGCGCGGGGGTTTTGACGAAACCGCCGGCGAGGTTTTGGTCGATGCCTTTTTGCCAGCAGACGATGAGGGGCGTGGAGATGCCGCCTTCGTGAACCCAGTGTTTGTATTCGCGGAAGGGGGTGTTGGAGACGTTGGCCCAGTTGTGGCCGCAGGCGATGTAGGTGTCGGCGGGGCCGGGCATGACGCCGGGGCCGGTGCGCACGGGGCGGCCATCGCGTGTTTGCATGTTCGGAGGGCGGGTGCGGGGCTGGAGATCGTCGGGGCCGAGAGGGCGGTATTGGCGGGTGTTGTCGCGGTTACCGGACTGGCGTCCGAGGAGTTCGGCGCAGGCGCCGTTGTCCTGCATGAACATGATGATGGTGTTGTCGAGCTGGTTGGTGGCGGCGAGTTGGGCGAGGATGCGCGCGATGTTTTGATCCATGCGGTCGATGATCGCCGCGTACACTTCCATGCAGCGGATTTCCCATTTTTTATTGGTGACGTTTTTCCAGCCGGGGTTGTCGGCGGGGCTGAGGCGGGTGGAGGGGTCGATGACGCCGAGTTCGAGGGCGCGTTTGTGGCGGGCGGCGCGGATGGCGTCGTAACCTTTGTCATAGACGCCCTGGTATTTTTCGATGTCACCGGGAAGCGCGTGCATGGGCCAGTGCGCGGCGGTAAAGGCAACATACATGAAGAAGGGTTTGCCGGGTGTGGCGCGCTGGTGCTGCCTGAGGAAGAGGATGGCGTTGTCGGCGATGGCGTCGGTGTAGTAGTAGTTTTGGGGGCGGTATTCGGGATCGTTTTCCGGGGTGATGAGGGTGTTGTCGCGGCAGAGTGTGGCGGGGTCGTAATAACTGCCGGCGCCGCCGATGGTGCCGTAGTATTTTTCAAAACCGCGCTGGAGGGGATGGTTGGCGGTTTCCTTGATGCCGCGGGCGACGTGCCATTTGCCGAGCGCGTAGGTGGAGTAGCCGGCGGGGCGGAGCATCTCGGCGATGGTGACGCAGTTTTCCCGGATGGAGCCGGTGTAGCCGGGGAGTCCTGCGTTGTTGGTCATGTGGCCCATGCCGGCTTGGTGCGGGTAGAGTCCGGTGAGGAGGGAGGCGCGCGTGGGGCAGCAGCGGGCGGAGTTGTAGAATTGGGTGAAGCGCAAGCCGTGCCCGGCGAGCCGGTCGAGCGCGGGGGTTTTTATTTCGCCGCCGTAGCAACCGATGTCCGTGAAGCCCATGTCGTCGCTGAGGATGACAAGGATGTTGGGGCGTGCGGGTGTGTTTTCAGGAGCGGCGTCCAGCGTGGCCGCGGCGCAGAGCGTGGCGGTTGCGGTGAGAAAGGATGTGCCCATGACGGCGGAGAGACATGCTGGGAACTTTTGGGTAATCATGAAGCCGGCATCTTACTTCTTCGATGCGGTGCGCGCAATCGTCCATAGCGATGATGCCATGGCGATGATGCCTGCTCTACCAAATGCACCAATG